>JBBQXI010000001.1:0-34835 GCA_038209805.1 Bacteroidales bacterium
AGTATCCTGTGAACCATTACATCTGGATAGCGCCTGATGGGTGAAGTAAAATGGGTGTAATATTCGAAAGAAAGTCCGTAGTGGCCAATGTTTCGGGTCGAATAAACGGCTTTGGCCATGGTCCGGATGGCCAGCGTTTCAATTACATTTTGCTCATTTTTCCCTTTCACATTGGTCATCAGCAGATTCATCGATTTTGAAATTTGCCCAGGAGTACCCAATTGCAATATGTATCCAAATTTATGGATGAAATGATTGAAATTCATTAGTTTATCAGGATCCGGTTTGTCGTGAATACGATAAACAAAAGTTTTGGCGGTTTTTTTATCGTCAGTTTTGCCAATGAATTCGGCAACCCGTTTGTTGGCCAGGAGCATGAATTCTTCGACCAACTGATTACTTTCTTTTGCTTCTTTGAAATAAACCGAAAGCGGTTTGCCATTTTCGTCAATGTCGAATTTGACCTCGACCCGTTCAAAGGCTATAGATCCGTGCTTGAAACGGGCTTCGCGCAGCTTAATTGCCAGCCGGTTCATTGTAAGCACTTCGTCTTTGAGCTCGCCCTCGCCGCTTTCGATAATGGCCTGTGCATCTTCGTAGGCAAATCGTTTGTCGGAATGAATCACAGTTCGTCCAAACCATTGATTTTGAATTTCTGAATCATCGTTCAATTGAAAAATAGCCGAAAAGCAAAGTTTATCTTCATTTGGTCGTAAAGAACAGACTCCATTCGATAATTTCTCAGGAAGCATAGGTACAACCCGGTCGACTAAATAAACTGAAGTGGCGCGTGAGTATGCTTCTTCATCGAGGATTGTTCCGGGAGTTACATAGTACGAAACATCGGCAATATGAACTCCAATTTCCCAGAAGCCATTTTCGAGTTTTTGAATCGAAAGAGCGTCGTCAAAATCCTTGGCATCTTTCGGGTCAATGGTAAACGTAGTAACTCCGCGCATATCGCGGCGGCGTAATATTTCTTCCAGCGAAATTTCGTCAGGTATCTTTTCTGCTGCTTTCAGAACATTTTCGGGGAATCGCAAAGGCAAGTCATATTCAGCCAAAATAGCGTGCATTTCGGTATTGTTGTCGCCAACATTACCCAGCACTTCAATAATCTCTCCAAATGGATTCTTGGCACGGGCTGGCCACTCCGTGATTTTGGCAATTGCCTTTTGTCCGTCTTTGGCACCATTCAGCTTTTCGTTCGGGATAAATAAGTCGAATCCGGTTTTCCCGGTAGGAATAAAAAAAGCATAATTGTTCGATTTGGAAATAGTTCCGACAAAAGTTGATTTGGCACGCTCCACAATTTCAACGACTTCGCCTTCAACCTGTTGTTTTTTGCGGATAGCGAATAGCTGAACCTTAACTTTGTCGCCTTCCATGGCATGGTTCAGGTTTCGGCTCGATACCAAAATTGGCTTATCAAACTCTTCCGAAACAATGTAGGCATAGCCTTGAGGTTGTATTTCAACTTTCCCCAAAACAGCCCCACTGCGCGATTGAAGTTTATATTTTCCACGCTGAACGCTATAAAGATTCTTGGTTTCAGTCAGTTCTTCCAACACCACAAAAACCAGTTTGGTAATTTCCTGATCTTTAATTTTAAGAAGTTCAGCTATTTGTTTGTAGTTATATGTCCGTTCGGGGTTATCCAGAAACAAAGTAAGGATGGCATTTTTAAGTTTTGGCTTATTAAATGTTTCAACCAGTTTTTCTATTTTATGTTTTTTATTCTTTGCCATTTTTGGGGTATTAAAATTCACATGTAAGGTAGCAAACATTTTTCGAAACATGGATTTAGATAGGCATCTATTTCCCAAGATGAAGTTAGATTTAACCTGATTAACAAAATTTCAGATTCTTTTCAGTTTGTTATTTCTTTTTGACATCGTTTCACATAATCGAGATGTATTTTTGTGGGAGATAAAAGCAGAACAAAAACAAGTGCAGAAAACAGAACATTGGCCGGACATACTGAATTTCAGTTTGTCCGGCTTTTATTTTAGAAGTGTTTAATGCCTGAAGGTTAATTTTGTACATTCGTTGATTGGTAATGATTTTTGAACAATGAAGAAATTAATCTTCCTGATTTTGACTCTTGCAGTGCAGTTGGTTCAGGCACAGGCTCCTGATCCTGATTTCAATGACAAGGCAGCTTTCAACGACAGCCGTATTTATCAGAAGTCGGCTGGTTTTGCCGAATCAGCTGATTATGAATCCACAGATGTGATATATCAGCGACTGAATTTTACGGTCGATCCCGCTGTAAATTACATTTCAGGATCGGTCTTTTCTTTCGTAAAATTTCTGAAGGAAGATGTTCCCCAAGTTCAGTTTGATTTGGCCGATGTGTTGATCGTTGACTCGGTTCAGTACAACCATAAGATGATTGTTTTTCAGCATTCAGTGAATAAAATCAGTGTTACTTTACCTTCGTTGGCTGTTAAAAACTCGATTGGTTCTGTTGAGATTTTTTATCACGGAGCGCCTCTTCAGAATGGAATGGGTTCTTTTGTAACTTCAACGCACAATAATAATTCAATAATTTGGACATTATCAGAACCATATGGAGCAAAGGATTGGTGGCCTTGCAAGGAGAGTTTGACTGATAAAATTGATTCATTGGATGTTTACATCACTTGTCCTCAGCAATATATGGCAGCCAGTAATGGTAAATTGATCGAGGATAAAACATCAGGACAAAATCGAACGGCACATTGGTCGCACCGGTTCCCGATAGCCACTTATTTGATCGGAATTGCTGTTACGAATTACGAAACTTATTCTGACTTTCTCGATTTGGCGAATGGGGAAAGAATTGAAGTTCTCAATTACGTTTATCCGGAGTACCTAAACACTGCAAAAGGCAAATCGGCTGACATACTTAATATTCTGTCATTCTACAATTCGAAATTTATAACGTACCCATTTGCCAGCGAAAAATACGGACACGCACAGTTTGGATGGGGCGGGGGAATGGAGCACCAGACCATGAGTTTCATGACTAATCTGGATTTTGAACTGGTGGCTCACGAAATGGCGCATCAATGGTTTGGCGATTACATTACACTGGCAAGCTGGCACGACATCTGGCTTAACGAAGGTTTTGCAACCTATCTTACCGGACTAACCTACGAAAACTTGCTGAACGGCCAATATTGGCAGAATTGGAAGAATAATCAAGTCAATAAGATTACGTCCTTGCCAGATGGTTCGGTATATGTGGCTGATACAACTAATATCAACCGGATATTCAATGGCAGGCTATCGTATTCGAAAGGAGCGTACCTGCTTCATATGTTAAGATGGGAAATGGGCGACCAAAATTTCTTCAAGGGAATGAAAAACTATTTGAACGATTCTGGAATCGCCAACGGATTTGCCAGTCAGGAAAAACTGGTGAAACATATGGAGGCTGTTGCAGATACTTCTTTCACTGAATTTTTTAAAGACTGGTACTACAGCGAAGGATATCCAACTTACCGGCTCACTTATTACACCGATTATGGAAAGCAAAAGCTTCGGATCAGTCAAACTTCTTCGAATTCTTCGGTTGACTTTTTCGAAATGCACATTCCGGTTAGGGTTTGGAAAGACGGAAAATATTCCGATCTGCGACTTTATAACACGGTTCAAAACCAGGTGTTTGTAATTTCAGATACCAAAGTTGACCGGATAGAGTTTGATCCGGATAAATGGTTAATCTCCAAGGCAGATATAGTCGATGCGGTAATGAATGTTTCAGAAATCGGAGCTATTCAGATTATTCCTGAAAATAAATCAAAAATTATCAGGGTTTTACTTCCTGAATATTCGGTGGAGGGAACGCTCCGAATTGTAGATTTAAGTGGCCGGATTGTGAAAAACTGCGAATTATTCGGAACCGATTCCAAAATAGCAATCAGCGATTTGCGAAGTGGATTTTATTTGGTTGAAGTGCAATCGGGTAAATTAAAGAAAACCGAAAAGGTTCTACTCAGCCCACGTCAGGCTGAATAGCTTTGCTTCCGGCAATAAATTAAATTATTCGGGTACGTTTTGTGTTGGCGGAACTACTGGTGGTGTTGATGGAGGAGCCGCAACCGGTTTTGGTTCTTTGTAAAGTTTTACTTGAACTGCAGTTGGCCCTTTTTGCCCCATTTCTACTTCGTAATTAACAAGGTTTCCCTCTTTAATGTCTTCGAGAAGATTATTTACATGCACAAAAACGCTTTCCTGAGTTTCTAAATCACGGATGAATCCGAACCCTTTTGAAGTGTTGAAGAAAGTCACAGAACCTTTTCTGATCGGATCGAAAACTTGATTTGGATCACTTTTTGGTATGCTGATTTCAATATCTTCAAGATTAATTACTTTTTTAAGGGAAGGATCCGGAGGAGTTGAAGTGATCATCCCATTTTCGTCAACATAGGCTATCATATCGTCAAAGCTGCCCTTATCACTATCTTTCCGGGTCATCTTTTTCATTTCTTTTTCTTTTCTCTTTTTCTCTTTCTTATTTCTTACTTCTTTTTTGTTGAACGATTCTTGTGATCTACTCATGTTTCAATTTAATTTTATGTACAAATATAATTTCCGTATAAAAATGCAAATATTTGCATTAATTCCCAAGTCAGTATTTTCCCCAAATGTACACTTTTAATTTAGTGTTTTGAAATATTTCTGTTTTTAACCATGTATTGAACACCCGAAATGCTCATTTAATCACAGCTTTAGCTATTCTTCCATGGTTTTTTTTTCGAAAATTCCAGCTAAATTTGGCAAGACTGTTCAAAAGGCAGTTGAAAATTCGTCATCCCAGATCGTTTTTGTACTTCATTTCCGTAATTCTTTGCACCAGGATTCATGCTCATGAACACTGCTACGCAACCTTTTCGTCTGACATCACCTGTGGTCAATACGATTGTTCAAAAATAGCCTGCATGAGAAAATCTTACTTTTTGTATTGATTAGATTTGACCTGATGACAAGCGCACAAAGCCGCAGCACCATTGATATTTAGGGGTCGACAGAAAAATGCCCGCTGGAACAAATGGTGTTCATGCGGGCATTTCAGCATAAAAATTTTATCTGAAAATAGCTATTTCTTAAATTCAATTTTAAACGTAGCGACTTGCCATTCGGGTAATTTAGTCGGTTTGTTGATGACCAATGCATCGTCTTCCTGTTTCCATGTCAGTTTTTCGTTGCTGCCCAAAAGTTTAACTGACGCAACGGTTTTGCTGCTCACTTTGCTATTTTTCCCCAGAGAAGTAATCTTGATATCTCCAGATGGTTTGCTCATGCAGAAAGCATAAAGAGTTTCTCCTTTGGTTGTGAAACGAATGTCGTTCGACTCGTATGGACGGACATCTTTTACTCCGCCAAATTGCCCTTTGGCCTGATTTTTTGAAGTTGAAGGTCCTTCACCGTAGATTTTCCATGGGCGGGTTCCATAAATGGCTTCGCCGTTTGCTGGTGTCCATTTTGCAATTTCGTCCAGAATATTTAGCACATCTGGTTCAAGGTCGCCTTCCGGAGTTTGAACTACGTTGATGAGAAGGTTTCCGTTTTTACTTACAATATCAACCAACATCTGAATCACTTCGGTTCCGGTCATGTATTTCTGGCCAGTACGGTAATACCAATCACCAATGGAGGTGTCGGTTTGCCATGGGTAAGGGCTGATTGAATCCAAAGCACCGCGCTCAACATCCTGAACCCAGCGGCCTTTCGATGCGCGTAATTTGGCTGTGTAAACCGCATCCAATTTTCCATTGTTTTTAGCCATATCCTGATTGTAATAATGAGCCAGCATGGTACGACCAACTTCGCCAAAAGGCAATTCGCTGTCAGAATAAAGCAGGTCTGGATGGTACATATCGATCAGTTCGGTAATTTTTGCCAGCCAGTCTTTCTGATTTTCAGGATCATTGGTTAACCATTCTTTGTCGTCAGGTGCGGCTTTTTTATGATACAAATCGGCATATTGTTCATCGTTCCCATCGTAAGGCACTCCAGCAAGAGGTCCGGTTTTGTCTGCTCCGCGGGCGGCTTGGAACCAAGTATAACTGGCGC
The DNA here is from genome assembly GCA_038209805.1 of Bacteroidales bacterium. Taxonomy (GTDB): domain Bacteria; phylum Bacteroidota; class Bacteroidia; order Bacteroidales; family Prolixibacteraceae; genus Aquipluma. Next base: position 6,064 of record JBBQXI010000001.1, read on the forward strand.
CCAGGTGTTCCGAAACTCCAAAGCGTAAACCTTCTTTTTTGGCAGCTTTTTGCCACAAGCCAACTACATCTTTCTTTGGACCCATATTCACCGAATTCCATTTGTGGAGTTTCGAGTTCCAGAGAAAAAAATTGTCGTGGTGGGTTCCCATGCTGACAAAATATTTGGCGCCCACTTTTTTGTACAGAGCCATCAGTTTTTCAGGATCCCAGCGCTCTGCTTTCCAGAGTGGAATTATGTCTTTGTACCCGAATTTTGATGGATGTCCGTAATGTGCAACATGGTAGGTATAATCTTCATCGGGCTTATCGCTGAAGGCATTTTTACTCCAGTCCCAACCCTGATTCTGATACATTCTCTTTGCATACCAGTCGCCCTGACGAGGCACGGCCTGAGGTCCCCAGTGTGCCCAGATACCAAATTTGGCATCGCGAAACCATTCGGGATATTGATACTCTTTGAATGACTCGTCGGTTGTTGTAAATTTTGTTGGCAGTGCTTTTTTCTGTTGTGCTGAAATCGATATTCCGAGTACAATAAAAAGCAAACTTGTTAGCCTGATTTTTTTGAATAGGTTAGTTCCCATAGTGTTAGTTTTAAATTTTAATTCAAGGTTTTTCTTAGGTAAAGGAATAGGTATGATGAAACTCTCCTAAAAAGGAGAGTCTATAGCAATTAAGAGTGTTTGCTGAGTTTATTTCAGCACATGCCGAAAATGCAGTGATTTACAGGTATTGATCCAATTTCCGTTTTGTAATTTCTCCGACCACGCCTTTGATTTCTTCGGCCTGATCGCGTTTACAAACTAAAATGGTATCGCCATCTTTCACCACAATCACATCGTCCATCCCAACAACAGCGACTAAGCTGCCCGGAGCATAAACATATGAGTTTTTTGTATCCTGAAAAATGACCTCGCCAACGTGTGCATTCTGGTTTTCGTCTTTTCGCTGGTCGTATTTGTAAACTTCTTCCCAACTTCCCAGATCGTTCCAAACAAAATCGCCCTGCACCAGAAAGACGTTATCAGCTTTTTCCATGATGCCATAATCAATCGAAATTGAATCGACTTGGTTGTAAATTTTGTCCAGAACCTGCTCATAGCTCGCCGTTCCGATGGTTTCTGCAATTTTTTGCAGGTCGGCATACAATTTTGGAGCGTATTTTTGAACGGCTTCCAGAAAAACAGAAACTTTAAACACAAAAATTCCGGCATTCCAGAAAAATTTTCCGGAGTCGACATACGATTGAGCAGTTTCCAGATTAGGCTTTTCGACAAAGCGATTGACCGCAAACGATTTGATGGTTTGACCAATTTTAATTTCATCGGCAATCTCGATGTATCCGTAACCAGTTGCCGGGGCGTTCGGAGTAATTCCGATGGTCACAATTCCATTCTTTTCTTCTGCTATTTTTGCTGCCGATTCAATGGTTTCCTGAAACAGTTTGTCGTTTTGGGTCAGGTGGTCGGCTGGCGAAACAATCATGATTCCGTCGGGATCGTTTTTGGCAATAAACAAAGCTGCCAGTCCGATCGCCGGGAGTGTGTTTTTTCCGACCGGTTCGTAAATCAGATTTTCTTTCAGAAGCCTCGAAGTTTGTTGTTCCAAAACCTCTTTTTGCCCTTTGTTTGAAACTACGTAAATACTTTCATCAGGAATAAAATTGGCGAAACGGCTGATGGTAGCCTGAATTAGCGATTCGTTTCCGAAAATCGTCAGAAATTGTTTTGGGTTTGCCTTGCGGCTTCTTGGCCAAAAACGAGTGCCAGATCCACCGGCCATTATCAAACAATGAAATTTACTCATAATTGTAGTTTTAGAAAGTGCCAAAGTAAATAAAAGTGCCTAGAGTGCCTAGAGTTCGGAGTGCCTAGAATAAAAAATCAGGAATACTGTTTTTCATTTAATTTTAGGCACTCTAGGCACTTTAGTTCACTCTAAACTTCTTCAATAGCGAACTTTAATTTTTACAGCGCCTTCGATGGCTTCTTCCGAAGCAACAACGGCATATCCGCCACCACAACCTGAGGTTATTGCACCCGGATATTTACCGATGTATTTGCTTTCCATTTCTTCCAGAACCCATTCGGGAACCGTATTCGGAAGTATTTTCTTCCAAACATAGAAAGTTTCAGTCATCGATTCACCAAGCAAGTTAACATTTTTTGAGAGAATTGCTTCGTAGCATTTTATTCCGGCATCGCCCAATTCTTTCACATATTCGGGTTTCAGGTTTTGATCGACCAAAGGATCGTATCCATTTGGACGAGGCGACATTGGAACCAAATGCAAAACATTCGATAGCCATTCGCAGGTTTCCTTATCGAACGTATTTTCAATATTCGAAGGCCAGTATTCGCCATCGTAATCGAGCCGGCTGATTCCCGGAACCAAAATGCCAAGTTGATCCTGAGATCCAGAGATGTATTGGCTTCCGGGAGGATTTTCGGCTCCAAATAGAAGTTGGGCATTGCGAACCTGATCACCTTCTGGAATTTTTCCACCCCAAATTTCATGGGCAATTTTACGTGAGCTGGTCGCCATTCCCGAGCGATCGTGGAATTCGATGGTTGGCCAGATTTGAGCAACTACCACTGATCCGCGATGAACTTTGGAAACCCACGGTTGATCCATCCAACCTCCGGCAATACAAACGCGGTAAGGAAATTGAAGCTCTTTTTTCGAACTTGAACTTGATCGTGCAGGTAATCCTTCTTCAGGAATACGTTCCAGAACAACTAATTCAACATTATTCTCTTTGCATATTCTTGCTTTTCCTTCTGTGAAACCGTCGGTATTTACAATAAACAAATCAGGTTTCAGGCGTTTCATATCTTCCTCAAAATCGAGCATTCCCATGCCTGTTGAAACAAATGCTTCGGTTACATATTTTAAAGCGCCAACCATGTAAACCCTTTCTTCCTGCGAAAAATAAGGCTTTTTACCTTTCAGTTTGAAAAGATTCTCGTCCTGGCCAACGCTGACATAAAGTTTACCGTATTGTGATGCCGTTTTAAAAAAGGCAACGTGTCCGGCATGAAGAAGATCATAACAGCCACTGACCAATACTTTTTTATCGCTCATAAGTTATTTTGTTATTTTATTTTCAGAATAAACAGTTTCTCAATTTTCCTGAAACCCAATAAAACTGGTCGGAAAATTGAGAAACTGTAACTATCCTGTTAAAAACAAAATTGGCTATCCACGCAAGAGTGAATAGCCAATTTTTATTTAGTTATGTTTGTTATTTCCGCTGATCATCTGTTCTTTAATCCAGTCGTAGGTCTCTTTCATACCTTTTGCAAGAGGCAAAGTTGGTTCCCATTTCAACAGGTCAAGAATCATGGTGTTATCGCTGTTACGTCCACGAACGCCTTTAGGTGCACCCAGATCGTAAGTTCTTTTCAGTTTGATGTTGCCGATTTTCTCAACGATGTCAACCAATTCATTGATGGAGACCATTTCGCTGCTTCCAAGATTCATTGGCTCAATAATGTCGCTGTACATGATTTTGAGGATACCTTCAACACAATCGGTAATGTACATGAAACTACGGGTTTGTTCGCCGTCGCCCCAAATGTTAATTTCATCTTTTCCGTATAATTCGGCCTCCAATACTTTGCGGCACATAGCTGCCGGCGCTTTTTCGCGACCACCATCCCAGGTTCCATGAGGGCCGTATACGTTGTGGAAACGAGCTACGCGGGTATTCACTCCGTAATCTTCACGGAAATGACGGCACATACGTTCTGAGAACAGCTTTTCCCATCCGTATCCATCTTCTGCCTGCGCTGGATAAGCATCAGATTCTTTCAATCCGGGATTGTCAGTTTCCTGTTGTTTGTCACCATTGTAGACACAAGCCGAAGAAGCATAGAAGAAACGGTCGATGCCCAAATCTTTAGCAGCCATCAACAGGTGAGTGTTGATTAAAACACTCAGCATACATTCAGCTTTGTGGTTTTCGATGAATCCCATTCCGCCCATGTCGGCAGCCAGGTTGAATACTTCGTTATATCCGTTTAATGCAGTATAGCAGTTTTCTTTGCTGTTCAAATCAAGTACAAGGTTATCTACGTCAGTGTGAACCTGATACCATTGGTTCATTGGCTTTTTATCAACGGCACGAACATCATTTCCCATATCTTTTAACTTTCTGGTCAGGTGACCACCGATAAAACCACCAGCTCCGGCTACTACAATTCTTTTCATTTTATATGATTTAAATGTTAAATAAAAATTTCAGGTTGGGCGATTAACCTTTGCCAACGTGTTGTAATTTAGTGAATAATGTATTTGATTTTGAATTATCCAATGCAAATATCGGTATAAAAAGCAACCACCCAACACGGTTAAATTCAATAAAATAGTGCAAAGGTTTGCGCAAAGGTTTGCATTTAGAAAATATGCTGAGGAACATTTTATAGCCTCCCCCAACCCCTCCAAACGGAGGGGAGAACGAACCGGGGCATGATGATTATTGCTAAAAAATGGCTGATTCTAAAAGAGCAAAGAATTTAATCCTTTTGATCTTCTACCCCCTTCTCCCTCGGAGAAGGGTTGGGGATGAGGCCTTAAATTCCTGAATATTCTGCTAGCTTTGTAATTGAGAATAGCTTTTTTTATCGACTATGCAAAAAGGTAAAAGTCACGTTTCTTTAAAAGATATTGCACGCGAAATTGGAGTTTCTATTTCAACGGTTTCCCGGGCTCTGAATAACCATCCCGATATTTCACCTGAAGTGACCAGAAAAGTTCAGAAACTGGCAGCTGAGTTGAATTACACGCCTAATCCGCTGGCGATGGGTTTGCTCAAACAGGCTACTCGCATGATTGGTGTTGTCGTTCCTGATCTGGTTACTCATTTCTATTCATCGATTATTTCCGGAATTGAAGATATTGCAGAACAAAAAGGCTATTACATCCTGATTGCTTCGTCGAATGAAACGCTTCAAAAGGAGATCAAGGCCGTTGAAAACCTGATGAAAACCCGGGTTGAAGGATTAATTGTTTGCCTGAGTCAGGAAACAAAAAACTACGATCACTTCGACCGCTTGATTAATAATAATATTCCATTGGTTTTTTTCGATCGGGTTTGCCGAACCGACGATGTTTCTTCGGTTGTGGTTGATAATGTTGATGCGGCACAAAAAATCACGAAGCACTTTTACAAAAACGGATTCCGTCGGATTGCATACATTGCTGGTCCCGACCATTTGAATATTTCTCAGGAGCGAACTCAGGGATACATATCAGGATTAAAGAATTGTGGACTCGAATTTCGCCCAGAATTACTGGTAAAATGCAATTTAAGTTCGAAAGATGCGATTAAAGCAACGGCCCAGCTGTTGAACCTACCTGAACGCCCCGATGCTATCTTCGGAATAAATGATACAGTGGCTTTTGCAGCCATGAAAGAAATTAAACGACAAGGACTTCTGATTCCGGAAGATGTGGCTTTGGTTGGTTTTACTGATGAATTTCATTCAACCGTTGTCGATCCGGCATTAACATCAATTACACATCCGACTTTTGAGATTGGACAGGAAGCCGCCCGATTATTTTTTCGTTGCATTGAAAATCCGGAGGCAAAACCAACCCAAGTTATCCTGAATACAAAGTTGGTGATTCGGAAATCGTCGGTGAGATAGAACTTCTGAATGAAAGCATTTGTTATTTCAGCTTGTAAATTAGTCATCTTAAAAAAGAATTACAATGAAGTCACAACTCTTATCTCCGCTTAAAATAAAAGAAATCACGCTTAAAAACCGGATTACGATTTCGCCCATGTGTCAGTATTCTGCTATTGATGGATTTGCAAATGATTGGCATTTTGTTCATTATGGCAGTCGGGCAGTTGGTGGCGCTGCATTAATTATTCAGGAAGCCACCGCAGTTTCACCTGAGGGTCGCATTACGCCTGCCGATTTGGGTTTGTATAAGGATGAGCATATTGAGAAGTTGCAAAGCATAACCGCCTTTATTCACAAACAAGGTGCAGTGGCAGGCATTCAACTGGCACATGCCGGGCGCAAAGCAAGTTGTGCCACGCCTTCAGAAGGAAGTAAACAGCTTAAAGAGGAAGAGGGCGGCTGGACTACGTTTTCCTCATCCGCAGTTGCTTTTAATCCGGAAGATAATGCGCCACAAGAGTTGGATGCAAATGGAATCATGAAGGTAATTGCAGATTTTAAAGCTGCAGCGCAAAAGGCTCATCAATCGGGTTATAAGCTGATTGAAATACACGCGGCACATGGTTATTTAATTCATCAGTTTCTTTCACCATTAAGTAACCATCGACCAGATAATTATGGTGGTAGTTTTGAAAACAGAATCCGACTTTTGCTAGAAATTGTAAAAGAAGTACAAACAGTGTGGCCTCAAAACCTTCCGTTGTTTGTAAGGATATCTGCTACTGATTGGGCAGAAGGAGGTTGGGGCATTGATGAGGCGGTAATACTTTCAAAGATTTTAAAAGAACAAGGAGTTGATTTAATTGACTGTTCGTCGGGAGGAATGGTACCTCATGCAAAAATTCCAGTTGGTCCGGGTTATCAGGTGGCTTTTGCTGAGCGGATAAAAAAAGAGACAGGCATCTTAACCGGAGCAGTAGGATTGATAACAGATGCACATCAGGCCGAAGAAATTTTAGTTAATGGACAGGCAGATCTTATCTTTATTGCTAGGGCATCTCTTCGGGATTCGTATTTTGCGCTACGTGCAGCGTCGCTTTTAGACGATGATATTGCATGGCCATTACAATATCAAAGGGCAAAATTATGACCCTTGATATTCTAAAAATTGAGTTTTCAAAATCCCAGGAAGTAATTAAAAGTTATACAGTGTAAAAAAACTGAAGACTTAATTTTCTTTTTTTATCTCTTCTAAAACGCTGCAAACCAATTCGTAGCTGGATTGGTATCGTTTGGTTCCAAAAAAACCTTCTGTCATTCGGCGTAAATCATTATAAATAGATTCCAATGATCTGGTGATCGTACACCTAAAGAGTTCAGCACATTGAGCACACGAGGTTTCTTGCAATTCAGAGGTTTTATAATAGGCTTCTTTTAAAGTTAAAATAGACATCGAATACTCCTTGTTTAGCAAAAAACTATCCGATTCGTTGAACCCTCTGTTTATTGACAAGCGGTGCTCCTGACAATACTTTCCCTCACGCATACATCTTACCATTTCAAACTTATCGCTCATGCTTCACGTTTTTTTCTAACGTAAATAAACAAATTATTTTAATATTAAAGATCGGTTAATTTTTTTTCTTTATTTTTTTTATTAACCCAACAATGTTAATATTCAGCGAATTATGATAAGATAATTAATTGAAAATTTGCTCTTTTTTGCTCTTTCGGCTATTCTGTTTATTGCTTCTTGATGGGGTCTTTATTTGTTGTCGAAAGCGACTGAAATTACAACTGTTATAGGGTTGGTCAAAAAGATAAATTTAGTAGTTGCCCATTATGCGTTTCAGAATAGTTGACATCAACTTGACAATCTACTTTCCCACAATTTATCAACAATCCTTCTTTCCGGAGGTGAAATTGGTAACTTTACTTTCCTGAAATTTTAGTTTCAGAAATAGTTTACTTTTGATTTAACTTGTTGGTATGATTTCTTTTACACATTTACATGTTCACTCACAATATTCCATTCTGGATGGTGCTGCTAGTGTTCGTGGGCTAATTTCTAAAGCCAAAAGCGACGGTATGACTGCCCTTGCGCTGACTGATCATGGCAACATGTTTGGCTCAAAAGAGTTCTACGATGTGTGCAAAAAGGAAGGAATTAAGCCCATTATTGGCTGCGAAACCTACGTTGCCGAAACTTCACGTCACAATAAAAAAGATGCGAAGGTCGATCGTTCCGGGTACCATCTTATTTTGCTGGCCAAAAACCTGGTAGGTTACCGCAACCTACTCAAGTTGGTTTCTGCCGCATATACCGAAGGTTTTTATTACAAACCGCGTATTGATAAGGAATTGCTTGAACTTCACCATGAAGGTCTGATTGTGTCGTCGGCTTGTCTGGGAGGCGAAGTTCCGCAGCACATTATGGCCGGAAATATGAAAGAGGCCGATGATACCATTCAATGGTTCAAATCTATTTTTGGAGAGGATTTCTATCTTGAATTGCAGCGCCATCCTTCCGAATTGCCCGAAATGAGGCAGAATGTTTACGAAAACCAAGTGTTGGTAAATGCTAAAATCCTGGAATTGGCTAAGAAACACGAGGTAAAGATAATCTGTACCAACGATAGTCACTTCATCAATCAGGAAGATGCCGATGCGCATGATTTGCTCATTTGTCTAAATACAGGTAAGGATTTGGACGATCCTACACGTATGCGCTACACCAAACAGGAATGGTTTAAGACCACTGCCGAGATGAATGCTTTGTTTGCCGACGTGCCTGAAGCTTTGGCCAACACGCAGGAAATCAACGATAAAATTGAAGCATACAACCTGAATTCTTCTCCTATCATGCCGGTTTTCCCTATTCCTGAAGAATTTGGGAAAGAAGAGGATCACCGAAGCCGGTTTACCGAAGCAATGTTAATTGAAGAATTCACCGAAGAGTGGTTTAAATCTATTGGTGGGTACGATAAAGTTGTTAGGGTTAAATTTGAAGCCGATTACTTAGCGAGCCTTGCCTGGGAAGGGGCTAAACTGCGCTACGGAGAACCATTTTCGGACGATGTGCGCGAACGTATCGAATTCGAGTTGAGCACCATTAAAAAAATGGGTTTCCCCGGATATTTTCTGATTGTACAGGATTTCATTAACGAAGCTCGCCGGATGGACGTTTTGGTGGGACCAGGCCGTGGTTCTGCTGCAGGATCGGTGGTTTCATACTGTGTTGGGATTACCAACATCGACCCGATGCGCTACGATTTGCTGTTCGAGCGATTCCTGAATCCCGACCGTATATCAATGCCCGACGTTGATATCGACTTTGATGATGACGGTCGCCAAAAAGTACTCGACTATGTAACCAATAAATACGGTGCCGACAAAGTTGCACACATCTGTACTTTCGGTACGATGGCCACTAAATCTGCCATTAAAGATGTGGCGCGGGTATTGAAGTTGCCACTTCAGGAAGCCGACCGTTTGACAAAGCTGGTTCCGGACGCTCCGAAGATGAACTTTAAAATTGCTTTTAAAGATAGTCCGGAGTTGAAACAGGAACTGAATTCTCCTAACGAATTGATTCGTACAACCCTGAAATTTGCACAGACGCTGGAAGGTTCGGTTCGTCAGACCGGGATTCATGCCTGTGGGATTCTGATTAGCCGGGATCCGTTGACCGACCATATTCCGGTTATGCCCACCAAGGACGACGATTTTCTCCTGACAACCCAGTATGACGGGCATTTTGTAGAAGACATCGGCCTTTTGAAGATGGACTTTCTGGGACTGAAAACTCTCTCCATCATCAAGGAAACCATTGAAAACATTAAGCTTTCGCGCGGAATAACCATCGATATGGATCATCTTCCGGAGAACGATCCGCTCACTTTAGAGCTTTTCAGTAACGGTGACACTACAGGGATCTTCCAGTTTGAGTCGCCCGGAATGAAAAAACACCTCCGCAACCTGAAACCCAGCCGTTTCGAAGATTTGGTTGCCATGAATGCGCTGTATCGCCCGGGACCAATGGAGTATATTCCTTCGTTTATCAAGCGAAAACATGGTCAGGAGAAGATTGAATATGATTCGCCATTGATGGAACCTTACCTAAATGATACCTATGGAATTACAGTGTATCAGGAACATGTAATGCTCCAGTCAAGGGCTCTGGCAGGCTTTACCCGGGGTGACTCCGATTCGCTTCGTAAGGCAATGGGTAAAAAGCTTATTTACATGATGGATAAGTTGAAAGTTCAATTCAAGGAGGGCTGTCTTGCTAATCCAAAATTCATGGAAGGTTGTACCGCTGATAATAAGGAACCTGGCAAATTGATCGATAAAATATGGAAGGACTGGGAAGCATTTGCCAGTTATGCCTTCAATAAATCGCACTCGGTTTGTTATGCTGCTGTAGCTTATCAAACGGGCTATCTAAAGGCACATTATCCGGCCGAATTTATGGCTGCCAACATGAGCCGAAACCTCAGCAACATTACTGAAATCACGAAATTGATGGAAGAATGCAAGCGCATGAATATGAACGTTCTTGGTCCGGATGTGAGTGAAAGTTATGCCAAATTCACAGTAAACAAAGCCGGTAATGTACGGTTTGGGATGGCTGCAATAAAAGGAGTTGGCGAGGGAGCCGTTCAGGATATCATCAAAGCACGGAAGGGTGGCGAATTCAAAGATATTTACGATTTTGTTGAACGGGTGAACCTTCAGTCGGTAAATAAAAAGAACCTTGAAGCGTTGGCTATGGCCGGGGCATTCGATTCGTTCAACAAACACACCCGAAGCCAATATTTTGCTCCTGACGAGAATGACCAGTCTTTCATTGAAAAGTTGACTCGCTACGGAAGTAAGATGCAATACGAAAGCAATAATGCAACACTTTCGCTTTTCGGAGAAATCATGTCGAATCAGTCAGTCCAGAAGCCTGAACCTGCAATAGTTCCCGAATGGGCCGATTTGGTATTGCTCGAAAAGGAGCGAAGTTTAGTAGGCGTTTATCTGACATCGCATCCGTTGGATAAGTACAAAATTGAAATTAAAACTCTGGTTACTAAAGATGTGTCGTTTAAAGACCTGAACAACAATATTGAGCCATTGAAAGGACGCGAAATGACTTTTGCCGGAATGGTGACCGAAGCTCGTGAGGCGTTTAGCAAAAACGGGAAGCCTTTCTGCTACATGGTTTTAACCGACTATACCGATTCGTACAAGATGTTCTTTTTTGCGAAAGATTACGTCGAATTCGGTAAGTACTGCAAACCTGGACTTTTTCTGATGGTTAGAGGTTCGGTTCAGAACCGGTTTGGCGGTGAGCAACTCGAATTTAAGGTGAATCGCGTAGAGCTGATGGAAGAAATACGAGAGAAGTATTTTAAAAGTATAACCGTTAAAATTCCGCTGCCATCTATTACCAATGGGCTTGTAACAGAGTTGTGCGACCTGACCTTGAACAGCAAAGGTAAGACGCTGCTTAAATTTGATGTTTGGGATCCTGAAACAAAAATGATGGTGAATCTGTTTTCAAGAAATACACGGATCGAAATAACAGATGAATTACTTGCCTATTTTGAAACGCATGAAGATCTTGCTTTTAAAATTAATTAGGCTAATTTTGTGATGACTCTGAGATCTTTTACAATATTCACATATAAAAATATTTAAAAATGGCTTTAGAAATTAATGATGCAAACTTTGAAGAATTGGTTCTTCAGTCGGATAAGCCGGTTTTGGTCGATTTTTGGGCTGAATGGTGTGGACCATGTCGTATGGTTGCCCCTGTCGTTCAGGAAATTTCAGAAGATTACGCCGGAAGATTAGTTGTTGGAAAAGTTGATGTTGATAGCAATCCCGGAATTGCTTCCAAATTTGGAATCCGCAACATTCCAACCATACTATTTTTTAAAGATGGTGTAGTTGTAGACAAACACGTTGGTGCTGCTCCAAAATCAACACTTTCTACTAAAGTTGACGGGATACTTTAATCCATATTTTCAGGAAGAAAAGGCATAGGAAACAAAGGTTCTTATGCCTTTTTTATTTGTAGATTTGAAATGTATTCAAAATGTCCGTTGCCTAAAGGCGAACGGCAAAGGATACAGCCCGGAGGAACGTGAAACCATATTTATAACAATATCCTTTGCCGTCTGCTTTAGCTGACGGGCATGTGGAGAAATTCCTGATTCTTGAATAACTTACTCGACATACAGCAGTTTCAGCAATTTGATAACCTTGAGTTTATCTCGAAAGAGGTAGTCGAGGGTTTTATTACCGGTCTGCATCGAAGTCCGTTTCATGGTTTTTCGGTTGAATTTGCTGAGCATCGATTGTACAACACAGGCGAATCGACCAAACACCTCGATTGGAAATTGTTTGCCCGCACGGATCGTTTGTTTGTTAAACAATACGAAGAAGAAACCAACCTCCGCTGTCAGATTGTAATCGACACTTCGTCGTCCATGCTTTTCCCATACGAAAAGGGGAAAGTATCAAAAATCAATAAACTGGCTTTTTCTGTTTATTCGGCTGCTGCTATTATTTATTTGCTCCGGAAACAGCGCGATGCAGTTGGACTTTCGCTATTTTCCGATGAAATCGAGTTTCATTCTGAAGCCCGTTTGTCATCAGTTCATATCGATTTGTTGTACAATCAACTGGGTAATTTGCTGCGTCAGGAGCAGGCGCAATTGCAGAAAAAGACCAACACGGTTGATGCTTTACACATGATTGCCGAAAATATTCACAAGCGCTCGCTGGTTATTCTTTTCAGCGATTTAATTGAACAGGAAAATACCGATGAATTGTTTGAGGCCTTGCAACACCTGAAATACAACAAGCACGAAGTGTTGCTTTTTCATGTAACCGACCACCGTCAGGAAAAGGAATTCGATTTCAGGAATCAACCCTATCGATTTGTGGATCTCGAAACCGGCGAGCATCTACGATTTTCGCCCAACGATCTGAAGAAAAACTACGAAATAGCGATGGCCAACTATTTCGAAGAAATGCGCGTACGCTGCGGTCAATACCACATCGATCTGGCTGAGGCCGACATCAACGAAGATTTTAAGCATGTGCTTTACACCTATTTGCTGAAGAGGAAGCGGTTGTATTAAATACAATTCCACCAAAAGATTTCTTAAAACCAGTACCCAAAGTTCGCCGAAAAGCTAGGTTTATTAGTCGAATCGGAATATCCAAGTGTAATATCAAGTGGACCAATAAAAGTCTTTAAAGCGTATTTTATACCTCCTCCATAAGTTGTGCTTACATTTTTTAACCCCAACGATTCGTTGCCTTGAACCATGGCGTTAAAAAGAATTGAAAGATATTGTGAATCAGCAAAATTAAACCGGAGGCCAATTAACCCGATGTTTACATACCGATCGGCAAAGCTTATTGCCGAAAGTCCGACAAATGGTAAATGATAATTGAAATATTGTGAATAAGGCTCACCTCCGATCATGGTGGTTTTGGTTGGTGGATAATCGGAATTGAATAAACTACGTCCATAAATATCAATAAGTAATGCTGTTTTTTGTGATAAGGGAATTACATTGCGACTTTTGTAAAGAAGTACAGGACTCAGTTTGTTGGAATTTTTCCAATCGGTTATCATCGAAAATTCGGCATACGAATTTGAGCCCCTTGTCGGGAAATAGTAATCATCCATGTTGTCAAACGACAGGTAAGAATAGCCGCTGGTGAGGAATTGATCTATTTGGTTGCTAACAGTCAACGAAGTATTGTTCTTACTAAAAATATCGCCGTCGTAATATTCTTCCTGAAGTCCAAGTCCCAAATGAAACTGTTTCATAAATGGTTGGTACACGTAAATTGCTCCTGAAGAATAGCGAATATTGGCCTCAAAAGCCTTTTTACCTTTGTCGAACACATTGTAATTTTGGTATTTGCCTTTTAAGTTGATTCCCAAAGTTGGAACATTTGTCCGATTTGATTCAGCAACCAGAATTATTCCCGGATTAACCGATAATTCTACGCTGGCCGACAATAATCCAAAGACATTTTTATAATTCTTTCGTGTTGTGTTAACCAGAATGGCGGCAGCATCGGTTGTGTTGGCTTTAAACCCAATATTTTGGGTGAAGACTTCCTGGGTTGAAATATTAAAGTTCAGGGTTTCGCCATTTCCGGTATCAATCAAATTGTAGAAAACCCGATCGAAGCCACCCAATCCGTATAACTTATCGATGGCCGTTTTTATTTCTACCGAAGAATAATCTCCGGGAATCTCCATGTTGAGTGTTTTTTGCAGGAATTCTTGTTCGAGATGAAAATTACCTGTAAAAGTTAGTTTGTTAATGTGCCATCTATTGGTCTGAACAAGAGTTCTTGAGATTTGCCTCGGTTCAAGTTCGTATTTCGTTTTAAGTTGCCTGAGTTCAGTTCTGAAATTACGAGTAGCTTTTTCACCTCTCAAAATCAAGGTATCAACTGCTTGGTTATTGAAGCTTGAAACTGAATATCCGCTTACATCTGGCTTGATAATAAGGTTGCATAGGCTTTTGTTAATTGAATCTTTCGATTTGTCAAAGAAATTGACCAATTGGCTCAGCACGCCATTAATTGATTTTAGATTCATCTGATCACGAAAATCGCCTCGGATATCGACTCCAATAATAATATCGGCACCCATTTTCTTTGCAACGTCGGTTGGAAAATTATTAACAATACCGCCATCGACCAAAAGACGCCCATTGTGGCTGACCGGCTGAAAAGCCAGTGGAATAGCCATGCTCGAAAACATGGCGGTTGGTAAAAACCCGTCTTTAATAATCACTTCGTCACCGGTTTCAAGGTCAGTAGCTACACAAGCAAAGGGTATTGGTAATTTCGAAAAGTCGGCATCAGAAGGAACATTTCCGGCTAAGCCACAAAAGATATTCAGAACGTTCTGTCCTTTAATTAATCCTTGGGGCAGGCTGAGTTTCCGGTCTCCACTGATCGGAAGCGAAAACATATAGCGCTGCTTGATGAGTTGATCGTTTTTTGAGAGAAAAGCTCTTTGTACGTCGTCAGTAAGAACTGTTTCCCAATTTAATGATTTGACTAAAGTCTCTAACTCTGAAGAATTGTAACCAAGCGAGTAGATGCCGCCAACCAAACCGCCCATGCTGGTTCCAACGATCATGTCAATTGGAATGCCTTCTTCTTCTAAAACTTTCAGTACGCCAATGTGAGCAAACCCTTTTGCCCCGCCACCACTTAAAACCAATGCAATTTTCGGCCGGCCTGTTTTTTCAGGCTTTTCCTGTGCATTGCCGGTAAATGGATAAGTCAGGGATAAGCTGAACCCCAGAATACTCAGGATTGACACTTGGATAAATTTCTTAATCATGGTATTTTGATCAACAATATGAATTGACTTTAAGCTTTCTTTTTACAAAATTCACTGTGCTACCTGTCGTTTCCAGTTCGATGTAATCACTTTCTACGATATTTATTTTAAAGTAAGAGCCGATATAAAAGACCAGACAATTAAATTGAAAATCCTCAAAATTAAAATCGTTTACAAACGAGGCATCCATCCTTATCTCTTGTTCAGGCAATCCCATATACTTGAATATCTGCGAAAATTTGTAATCTATGATGTGCATATTTTCAGTTCTTTAAAGTTATTGACTAAATTTTTATTTAACGTCCTTTTCGATGCATTAGTATGAAGAATTTTGTTTGTGAAAATCTTTCATCCCCTTCATTAGGTATATATAGTAAGTATCAATCTTGCTGTTTTGACTATAAACGATGCAAGAGTCTTCCTTTAGGATTGACCTAAAACTTGCTTTAACTTCCGGACTAATTTTTATTTGGTCAACAAATATTCCAGTTTTATCAGAGTTCCTGAATTGCTCAATTCCGGGCCAGAGGTCAAATTGAGTCATGCGCGAATTCAGGTTCAGTAAGTATGTTTCAGGTTGACCTTTTTGATAAAACCAAAGTTCGGATGTGATATGGTAATTTGAAGAAAAGACATAACAGCTTGCTGGTGGGAGTGAATTCTTCATGCTATCAACCTTTGCAGCCAGTTGCGACCAACCGATCATTTTGTTGGCCGGATTATGCTTTCCAAGGGGGGTAATTGTATTTTTAGGTGAAGTCAAACCAATGAACAAGAAAAAGGCAGCCGTCATCACGAGAATAATGCGCAGGTTGAACTTTAATCGGTGATCAGCTTGGGCCTTAACTCTGATGGAGGCGCTCTCTTTCTTCACCACTTCCTGTTTTTGTTGGCAACTGGCCATCGCAATCAGGATGGCAAATAAAAATAGATTTGGTTTCATATTGTTAATTGTAAAATGATTTAAATACTAAACGACCGGTATGTAAGTTTTATTTGTTTAATGCATACTGAACGATTGGTATGTGAGAGGCGCGTTTTAACGATTTGTTTGTTTGATTTCCTTTATTTTATGGCTTTTTCAACAGTTTATAAAACTCTAAATTTTGATCTTTAAGTAAACGGATAGATTCATCAACCGAATTATTCAGGACAAGGTTTCCTGCAAGTCCCATATTAATTGAAAAGAAATTTGTGGCAATCAACGAAACATTGATGTCGGCTCTGATCTCACCTGATTTTATGGCATTTTCCAAAACCCTTTTGGTTTTTTCAATTTCATTGTTTATAAAATCACCTTTTAATTTGGAATAACCCGGATAATGACGAAATGCATCAGTGAACATTGACATGTAATTGATCGGTGTAAAACCCAGAGTAAGGCTGAACAGTTTTTTGATGATTTTTTCTGCTTCAGAGGTGGTGAACTGAATGTATTCAGACAAACTGATTGTCTCAGTGTCAGCAAGCATTTCAGGAATATGAAGATATTTATCAACTACCGATTTAAAGAGTTCTTCCTTATTTTTGAAATGATGATACAATGCTCCTTTGGTAAAACCAATGGCCTTACTAATGTCGCTGATTGAAACTGCTTCGTAGCTGTGATTAAAGAACAGCTTAAAAGCTTCTTCGATGATAAAATCCTTTGTGTTTTCCATTCTTACATACTGAACGATTGGTATGCAAATCGTAGATTCTATTTTCAGAAATAGAAGAGCAATGTGAGAATTTAGTTGAAACTATACAAAAAATTAACAAATGGACTTATTTTCCAGCCGGAAACAAATCGCAGCTGATGGGGTAATGATCGGAATGATTAAGCGAGGAAACCTCGAAATTGTAGCTGGTAAATTTGGGGCTGTATAAAATGTAATCGATTCGGAACGATGGTAGCTTTCCGTTGTATGTATTGGCTGTTCCTTTTCCTGATTCAGTAAACGAATCTTTCAGATCGCCTCGAACAGTGCGGTAAGTAAATGAAACTGGAGTATCATTGAAATCGCCGCAAACAATCACCGGGTAAGGGCATTGATTCAAATGTTCACGTAATGTAGCAGCCTGTTCAGCTCTTTTGATAATGGCATCTTTGAATTTCGCGCTCAATTCCTTTATTTGAGTCATCGTTTTCTTCTGGTTTTCAAAATTCATCGAGTCGATTGAATTGATTTCGGTAGGGCGTAAGCGGTACGATTGCAAATGACAATTATAAACCCTTACCGTATCTGAATTCAGCAAAATATCGGTATAAATAATCATGTTCCCCGAATTTTTGAACCTGATCTCACCCATGTTCAGGATTGGAAAGCGGGTTAGGGTCAGTTGGCCTCCGGCATGGCTGGTGTGAGCCAACTGCATATGACTGATTGGAGTAAGTTTGCTATTCGCCACATCAAAGATTTGTCGTTTATTGAGTCGGACTTCCTGAAGGCAAATAATATCGGCATTATTTTGTCGCAGATAATCCAAAATATGATCAGCATTTTCCTTGGTCGGAAACTGATTGCTTCCCATAAAATATTTCACATTGTAACTGATAATCTTAATCCCCTTTTCCTTTGTTTGCTGCCCATAGAATTGCAGATAGTTGCCGATTTGGTTATATCCGGACAAAATAACAACGAGAGATAAAAGCATGAATACAGGCTTGATAAATATCCATAATACGATAAAAATGAGATTTATAACCAGAATGTATGGATATGCCATTCCGAACAAGGCAGCAAACCAAAGCTTTTCGGGGCTTAAAAAAACTGATATTGTTGCAAACACAAGTGCAGATGCTGCTATCAGATTAAAAAGCAAAAGGGTATATACAAAAAATTGTTTCAACGAGATTGTGGTTTAGATTCCAACTTCACATTTAATCGCCTGCTCCTTCAACAAATATAGGAAAATATTGCCTTGGTATGTTGCTACATTGAAACCAGAAAAACAATGAAAATATTGCGATAGAAGAAGGAAATCACCCGATAAATCGGCATCCAATCATCCGGTCTTTACCGTGAATATCTTTTTTTAGCACAATTTTCGAAAAGCCCTTCTCCTGAAGAATGTCACAACATTCGCGCCCAAAAGCTTCGTTGATTTCGAAGTATAATTTGCCTCCGGCTTTTAAATGGATTTTTGCAAAATCTGCAATTCGTTTATAGAAAAGAAGAGGATCGTTATCCAGAACAAACAAAGCCAGATCTGGCTCGAAATCCAGAACATTCTTTTCCATTTGCAATTTCTCCGATTCGCGAACATAAGGCGGATTACTCACAACTATATCCAATTCAGGAAAATCGACAGCAGGGATTTGTTTCAGAATATCATATTGAATTACAGAAACTTTAGCAGAATTTAGCTCCGAGTTTCGTTTGGCTGTTTCGAGACAAACAGGCGATATGTCGCAGGCTAAAACTTTTGATTGAGGTATGTTTCTCTGAAGCGAAATAGCAATACATCCGCTGCCGGTACCCATATCCAGAATGTATGGTATCAAGCTTTTATTTTCCTGAATGATCCATTGCACCAGTTCTTCGGTTTCGGGTCGTGGAATCAAAACTCTTGGGACGGTATAAAAAGGTAACCCATAAAATTCAGTCATTCCCAGAATGTACTGGATTGGTTCTTGATTTTTAAGTCGGGTTAAAATTCCTTCAATTTTTTTTCGTTCATCATCGTTGAGTAGCTCTTCCTGTGCAAGTAAAAACTGTGTGCGCGAGTATCCTTTCAACTTTTCGAAAATCAGGAAAATCAGGCTTTCAATTTCGCCCTTAGCGTAGATTCCTGTCAATTCTTTTCGGATGGATGCGATACCTGCCTTCATTTATTGCTATTTTTGGCAAAGTTAACTTTTTCGCTGATGAGTACTTCTACAATTTTTATGCAACGGTGTCTCGATCTGGCACTTCTCGGAATGGGCGATGTGGCTCCCAATCCGATGGTGGGTTGCGTAATTGTTCATAACGGTATAATTATTGGCGAAGGTTATCACGAAAAATATGGGCAACCTCATGCTGAAGTGAATGCCATTCGATCAGTTAGAAATCAGGAATTGCTCACTCAATCAACTTTGTATGTTTCGCTTGAGCCGTGCGCACATTTTGGCAAAACACCTCCCTGCTCTGATTTGATCATTGAAAGCCGGATTCCTAAAGTGGTAATAGGAACCATCGATCCGTTTGCAGCAGTTGCCGGCAAAGGAATTGAGCGCATGCAAAAAGCAGGAATTGAAGTGGAAGTAGGTCTTTTGGAGAAAAAATGCCGAACGATTAACCGCCGGTTTTTCACTTTTCACGAACTAAAACGTCCGTATATTATCTTGAAGTGGGCGCAAACGCTCGACTGTTTTATCGATACAGATCGTACCGAAACGAAACATCCAACCTGGATTACCAACGCGCTGGCCAAACGATTGGTTCACAAACAACGTTCCGAAGAATCGGCCATTTTGATTGGTACAAATACGGCAGAGTATGATAATCCGGCGCTAACGGTGCGCGAATGGACAGGTTCACAACCCATCAGAATGGTGCTTGACCGCTCTGGACGACTAAACCAAAACCTGACTATTTTTGATGGCAAAGCTCCAACCTGGGTTTTTACCGGGATTGATCAGCCAGACCTGGAAAATCCAAAATTCATCAAACTCGATTTCAACCGGAATATTTTGCCTCAAATGATGGATGAGCTATACAGAAGAGACATTCTTTCCGTGATTGTTGAGGGAGGAAGTGAATTGCTTAACAGTTTTCTGGAAATGAATTTGTGGGATGAAGCGTTTGTGTATACCGGAAATCAATTCTTCGGGAAAGGAGTAGCTGCTCCTCACATTTCAGGAAAAACCATTGCCTACCGAAAGTTAGACGATTGCAAACTGCATGTTCTGAAGAGAAAATAATTTGGCCATCAGAACGAGAATTTGAGAAACAATTCCACATTTCTTCCGGGTCGGTTAATGCGACCCCAATCCAAATGATCGTAATAAGCTTTGCTCAAAAGATTCGAAATTCCCCCGCCAAAATCTGCAACAACATGCCTGAAATGAAAGGCGTAACCTCCTTTTACATGAAAAATGGAATATGCCGGACTTGTAGTTTCTCCATAATTTTTATTGATACGTTTTTGAGCCAGCGACGACTCATTTTCAAGCTGAACTGAGAGATTCTCCTTTTTATATTTGACCGAAACTATATTTTTCAACGGTGGAATTAACGGAATGGGTTCTCCTGAATTTAACTCCCCAAAAGTAAATTTGGTGATCATGAAAACGGAAATCGCTTTGACCGGAGAATACAATAAATCCAGATCGGTGCTGAATAGCCGAGCGGATGGAATATTTGAATATACGCGAGTTCCGTTTGTGTAGAAATTCATTGGAGGAATGTCCAGATTGGTGATTCCAAAAATATAATCGTGCACAAAACTTAACGATTGACTTAGATTAATTTTTAAGTTGCTTTTTGCCAGTTGAATTCCTATCCGGATAAAATCTGACTTTTCGGTTTTGATGTAAGGATTCCCGATGTAGTCGTAACCGTCGTAAGCATTGTACAGATAAAATCCCAATCGCTCGGTAATGGTTGGCAGACGCTCCGAATAACCCAAAGTCGCATTTGCCGAAATGTATTTCCCCAAGCTGTATTGCGACGAAAGATTCAGGCTTTTTACCAGCCGGTTTTGCTTTTTGGCAAGCGAGTAACCAAATACTGAAAATTGCTGCTGTCCGTATTTCGATTGCAAAACATCCAGACTGTAATCGAGCCTTCCGTTTACGGTAAACTGAAATTTATCCGAAACAAATGTGGTATTCTGTAGGAAAATGCCTGAAACATTGCGGAGCATTTCGGGCCATGTTTGCATGTACATGGGTGGTTCCGGTCCGGTTGACTTGCGGTTCATGTGCATGGTCATTTCGGCTAGTGAATGATTGGTGTAATTGTCAACTTTCAGGCTCAGCTTGTTCTTCGGGTTCCAAAATCGTTCCGCCTGAAGATATGTTCCGAAGGTCGTGCTTCGTCCGGGCATATCCATGCGCATGTAAACAGCGTCGTTTTTCCCCGTTGTGTTGTTTGTCAGGTAGAAAGTACTGTCGCGTTTTGAGTCGTCCATTACATGAAGAACCGTATTAAAATAAATTTTTGCCTTCAGTTTTGTTTTTGCATCTCTTCTGAATTCTAGTGCGACAAGCGTTGCCTTTGCTTTCGAAACGTCCATTGGTAAAGCCGGATAGCCAACATTGCGAGCCAGATCGTACAAGAAATCAGCCTTTAGGAAACTTTTTGGAGATGTCGTGTATTTCAGTACCGAATGAATGTTGGTTTTTTCGAATTGCGAAAATGGAATAAGTTGATTGTTCCCGTCGCGGTAATTTTCGTTTTTGCGGTACACGCCGTCTATTCCCCAAGCCCAATTGTTTTTACTTAGTCCTGAAGAAAAAAGTACATTCCGGCCACGAGACACCGATTCATAGCCAAAACCAACGGATATAAAAGGAATATCGGAGCTGGTTTCTTCCGGTTCCTGAAGGGTCATATCAACAGATCCGCCAATGTTGCAGCCATTTATACTTCCATTTGTACCCTGATTGATAGAAATATTCTTCAAATTTGTGGGTTCGATGTACGAAGTTACCGGATCCATTTTGTCGGTGCAGGCGCCAAACATTTTCATGCCGTCGATCGTCACATTCAGTTGCCCTCCTGAAAAACCATGAAGCATGGGCTCCATTGCATATGCGCCGCGCTTTATGAGCGACATGCCTTCCATTCGTGCATTTATGTTGTCGATGGTTGCAAAATGGTTGGTGCGGTAATAGTCGAGCAAATCCTTGTTGCCCAGCGGCAGGTTTGCCGATACAACTACCTCGTTCAGGCTAATTGTATCTGGTAACATATCAGTTTTGTCCGGCATTTGCGCCATTGAAATGAAAGGCAAAAATGACAGCAGAAGCATTTGGTAAAGCTTGTTCATAAGAGATAAAGTGAAGGGGCTGTTTCAAGGTAATGTTAAAACAATACCATTAAAACAGCCTCTTTGTGATTAAAAGGTTATTTTGAAAAATAAATCCTGAGAGACGGCCTGTCCGTCTTTTTTTACCAGCACATTCACCCGCCATTCACCGGTCATGGTAAAATTCACTTTGCCTTTGTAGTGGCCATTTCCGGAGCTAACCGGATTCACATTGTTGGGCGAACCGTGCCCCATGCTAGGCATTTCCGGAGTAATCTCAATGGTGTAACTGTCGTCGGCCGGCCAGTCCATCATGCTTGCCTTGCGGTGAATTGTAAATTCAATGTCGTTCATTCCAACTTTGGGTGCTGATGGTTCGAGCAACGAAAGAACCAGCTTATTGGCATCAGGAGTAATGGCTGTAAAAACATTCATTGCCGTAGTTGCCGGATTGTCGACGGTGATGTCGAAATTTGCTTCGCCTTCCTTATTGTACTTGTGATTGTGAACCGATACGCCAAGTTTCCAGGTTCCACCGGTTGATGTCGGCATGACGAAGGCCACTGCTCCGGGAAAAACATTGTCAACAGCAGTTTCTTCCGGATTTTCAACAGGTGCAGCATGTTTGGTAATTGTTCCATTCATGATCATAGTCATGAGTGGCGAAAATTGAATGTGTGCATCGGTGATTTTTTCTTTCAGGTTTAACGAATCGTATAAAACCACGATAAGTTTATTGTAACCCATAAAAAAGTTCTTTTGTCCCCAAAGCTCCACTTTGGCCGAAGCGCCAAGAGCATAGCCATCGGCAAGTTTGGTGTATCCGTCGAGTGGGTCGATCTGGGGTTCTTCGTCGCTACTGGTGCACGAAAAAAGGAATGCTGAAAAAATTAAAAAGTATATTGTTTTGACAAAACTGATTTTCATATTTTATTTTTTTTAATAGACTATTGGCTGTTAAAATGCATGTCGCCACACGTTGAATGTGCAGCAATGCCTTCGACCTAAAAATTAAGTTATCCTGAGTACTAATTTTTTAACGTTTGAATGCAACGAAGCTGAACTCACAAAATTCGTGTGAATCCGGCATCAAATGACCATAATCTTGTTTTGATCGAGCGCTAAAAAAAATCATTTCAGGTAAAAACTACGAAATAATGAGTCTGTTGAACTGTGGTTGGGGAGGAACAAAAATGGCAGAAGCAAAACGAATTGCGATTTGAGGCTGCAAGAAAACCGGATAACTCCGCGAGACGGCATCAAAATCATCTTCGATGCAAAGTTGAATTTTCAAAAATTCGTCGATCTGGGTTCTTTGCTGTTTTTGCGACGATTCGCTTTTGGCTGTGTCGCTGGATTCATCGCTTTTGGCGAGTTGTTTTTTTAAGTGGCATTTCCCCTGGCAACAACTTTTAGGTTTGTCGCGGTTGATGCAAAGATTTTTGGCAATATAATCCTTGTTCAGAGCGTATTCAATGAAAGGCATAACTGGTCTCAATACATATAAGATCAGCACAGCAAGGAAAAAGATTGAATAGATTCTGGTTTTCATCGACATTTAAACATCAATGGTATTTAATTGTTCACGCTTGATTATCTGAATTTTATGCTTTCTTGTTGTTTCATCCATTATATACAGAACGGAATGATCAGCATATCAAGCTAAAGGGTATTGCGATGTCAATGGTAATTCTTAATTCGAAACGATTATATTTAATGCTGCTAATTTCACTTGTTTTTATGTCGTTTTTTAATGACATTTAGTCGCAATAAACAATTCAGAGAAAACCGATGGCTTTTTTGTTCGATATTTGGAAATCATTACCAAGTTTAATTACCATCCTTTATTTTTTAACGGTTGTCTTTACGGCCATTCTTATTATTTTAGAAAATCGAAATCCTCAGAAAACGATCAGTTGGATTCTGGTTTTAGTATTGCTACCATTTATTGGAATTGTGATTTACCTCTTTTTTGGTCAGGAATACCGCAAAACGAAGATGTATTCGCGCAAAGGGTTGAAACACCTTGAAAGACTTCGGAATCTGACATTGGAACAACTCGATAACCTTCCGAAGAATCATTTTCAAATCAGCGAAAAGCTTTACTCAAAAAAGAGGCTCATGAATTTGTTGCTTTCCAATTCTAACGCCATTTTGACCAACAACAATGAAATTCAAATTTTGCACAATGGCGCGGAAACATTTCCAGAGATATTCCGCATCATGGAGGAAGCTAAACATCATATCCACCTTGAATATTATATTATTGAAAATGACAGAATCGGAAATTATCTGCGCGAACTACTTATCCGAAAGGCAACGGAAGGTATTGAAGTTCGGTTGATTTTTGACGATGTAGGCAGTTGGGAGCTAAAAAAGAAGTTCATTCGGTCGATGTCTGATGCCGGAGTCAAAGTCGATTGTTTTATGAAGGTTCGTTTCCCAATGCTGACTTCGAGGGTTAATTACCGCAATCACCGTAAAATTTTGGTAGTCGATGGCGAAACGGCTTTTGTTGGAGGGCTGAATTTTGCAGATCGTTATCAGGATGGTATTCCTGGAATCGGTCCATGGCGCGACACGCATCTGAAAGTGACAGGTGGTGGAGCTACTGCGCTTCAGATTATTTTTATGGCCGACTGGTATTTCGTTTCCAAAGAGATTTTGAAAGGTGAGGATTACTTTAAGCCGTTTGTTTCGGGGAATGGAAAATTGGTTCAGATGACGGCCAGTGGCCCCGATTCGGATTGGGAAAGCATTAGTCAGGCTTATTTTGTTGCCATATCTTCGGCTATCGATTATGTGTATATTTCAACGCCTTACCTGATGCCAACTGATGATATTGTTACGGCTCTGAAAACTTCTGCCTTGGGGGGTATTGATGTTCGGATTATTGTACCAGGCTTATCGGATGCCATAACTCCAAAATGGGGAACAAATTCATATGTTGAGGAATTACTTGAAGCTGGTGTGAAAGTTTATTTCTACAAAGCAGGTTTCACGCACAGCAAAGTTATTGTTTCCGATGGAGTTTTCTCTTCGGTCGGAACAGCAAACCTGGACTTCAGGAGCCTTGAAACCAATTTTGAAGTGAATGCCATGATTTATGACCAAGAAATTGCCAAAGTCCTAACGAATCAGTTTTTGGAGGATCAGGAAAAAAGCGAGTTGGTTATCTTGGAAGAATGGCAAAAACGACCTCGGATGAACAAGATAAAAGAGTCGTTCGCTCGTATTTTAGCTCCAATGCTTTAATCCGTGCTCAATACGTTCATTTTTGCAAACACATCATTCGCCATACGTTTAGGTTACTTCTCCTGAATATGTCTTTCTGTTGAAACTAAAATCATGACATCAATGTTTCTGTATAATAGAAACTCTTAGCCCAATGAAGCAATTTTTTTATATTTCAGTATTGGCTGTGTTTTTTTCCGTGGGCTGTAAAGATAGGAATCCGGAAGGCATGGATCCAGACTCTGAAATACCAGCTGGTTATCAATTGGTATGGAGCGATGAATTTAACTACACCGGGTTGCCCGATGCGTCAAAATGGAGCTATGATATCGGTGGAAGCGGTTGGGGAAACGATGAAGCTCAATATTACACCGATTCACGCTTAGCGAATGTCGAAGTAAAAGGTGGTTATCTCTACATTAATACGATTAAGGAAGATTTCGAAGGTAAAAAATATACCTCAGCCCGGTTAGTTACACGAACAAAAGGCGACTGGTTGTATGGACGAATTGAGGTGAGGGCCAAACTTCCTGATGGAGTAGGGATGTGGCCGGCAATCTGGATGCTGCCAACCGATTGGGCCTATGGAGGATGGCCTACAAGTGGGGAAATCGACATCATGGAAAATTTGGGATATATTCCATATTTTATTTCCGCGACTGTTCAAACGCAATCCTACAATTTCAGGAGTAATTCTCAAAAGCAAGCCATTACAGGAGTTCCCGATTGTTATACACAATTTCATAATTATATCCTTGAATGGGAAAGCAATGAATTACGGATCTATGTTGATTCAAAACTCTACCAAACTTTCAAAAATGAAGGAACTGGATACTTGGTCTGGCCTTTCGATAAACAGTTTCACCTTATCCTGAATGTTGCTGTAGGTGGAACTTTCGGTGGTGCTCAGGGCATCGATGATACTATTTTTCCACGTTCCATGATGATTGATTATGTAAGGGTTTATCAAAAAAAATGATTGGCGTAGCTTTGAGCCTGCTGATTTTGAAATCTCGGTGCTGAATTTTCTTACTCACTAAAAATTTATTCCTCTATCTTTGCCACAGAAATTTATCTGTATTATATTATGTCATTTTCATCATTCGGGTTATCACCTGCTCTTGTAACTGTTTTGGCCTCTCAGAATTATACTCAACCGTATCCAATTCAAAAAGAAGCTATACCGGCAATTTTGCAACGGAAAGATTTATTAGGTATAGCTCCAACTGGCTCGGGTAAAACGGCGAGTTATGCTTTGCCTATTTTAACCAATCTGCAAGGACAGGTGGCTACTAAAAACCGGCATACCCGGGTTTTGGTTTTGGTGCCAACCCGCGAGCTGGCGGTGCAGGTTCGCGACGTTTTCATTCAATTTGGAACCGAACTTCCGGAGCGTGTAAAAACAATTGCAGTCTTTGGAGGTGTTTCCATCAATCCTCAAATGATCGGTTTGCAGGGCGTTCAGGTTTTGGTTGCTACACCCGGAAGACTGCTTGAACTGGTTGACTCGAAAGCTGTACACTTGTCCGAAATTGAAACGTTGGTTTTGGATGAAGCCGATAAAATGCTCAATCTGGGTTTTCAGGAAGAGATGACACGTATTTTTGCACTGTTGCCAAAGAAACGTCAGAATCTTTTGTTTTCGGCTACTTTGAGTGATAAATTGGCCAGTATCAACCAAATTATTCTGCACGATCCGGTAGTGATTAAAATTGAACCGGAGAAAGAAAATATTGATCTGATTGAGCAGACAGGATATTTTGTTTCGATGGAGAGGAAAGGTCCGCTGTTGCGCTACATCATCAAAAAAAACGAGTTGAAACAGGTGCTGGTTTTTACCTCTTCCACTTTTCAGGCCGATAACGTTGCCGATAAACTTTGCAAAAATGGCATTGATGCGGTATCTATTCACAGTAAAAAAAGTCAGGGAGCGCGCACCGAAGCTCTACGTGAATTTAAAACAGGTAAACTTCGGGTTTTGGTTACTACTGATTTGTTGGCACGTGGGATTGACATCGAGTTTTTGCCTTATGTGATCAATTACGAATTGCCTAGATCACCCAAAGATTACGTCCATCGTATCGGAAGAACAGGTCGTGCCGAAAATCCAGGTGTGGCCATTTCTTTTGTCACTCCCGAAGATCAGCATCACTTCCGGATTATTCAGAAAAAGATGGGCAAATGGGTGACCATGATCGATAGTGCGAACTTGGATTTGAAAGGATATTGATTGGACTTGGTTGAAAATAAAAAAACATCATAATTTTGGTTGTCTGCTCAGGTCTTTGTAAATTAGGGATTATCAATTCTCTAACTTCCATCTCATGCTGATCAAAACCTTTGCAAGCGCAGTTCATGGCATCGATGCAACGACAATCACTATCGAAACGGAGATTTCTCAAGGTATCAAATTTTTTATGGTTGGCCTGCCCGATAGTGCGGTTAAAGAAAGCCAGCAGCGTATCGAATCGGCCATGCGGCTCAATAACTTCAAATGGCCGCACAAAAAAGTAGTGATCAACATGGCTCCGGCTGATATTCGGAAAGAGGGTTCGGCTTATGATTTGCCACTTGCGATCGGCATTCTTGCCGCGAACGAACAAATAAAATCTGACAAAATTTCCAACTTCCTGATGGTAGGTGAATTGTCGCTTGATGGAACCCTACAACCGGTAAAAGGTGCTTTGCCCATTGCCATTAAAGCGCGTGAAGAAGGCTTCGAAGGGTTTATCCTCCCCAAAGAAAACGCACGTGAGGCTGCCGTAGTAGATACATTGAAAGTATATGGAGTAGAAAGCCTCAGCGAAGTAGTTGGGTTTTTCAATGACGAAGTGGAATTGGAGCAAACCATTGTGAACACGCGCGACGAGTTTTTCTCAAAAGTAAATGAGACTGATGTAGATTTTTCTGACGTCAAAGGGCAAGAAAATGTAAAGCGAGCTTTGGAAATTGCTGCTGCGGGCGGCCATAATATAATCATGATTGGACCTCCAGGTTCAGGGAAAACGATGTTGGCGAAACGGATTCCGACAATATTGCCACCGTTTACCCTTCGCGAAGCTTTGGAAACCACCAAAATACATTCGGTAGTTGGAAAGATTGATCGCGACACTTCGTTGATGACTCAACGCCCTTTCAGGAGTCCTCACCATACAATTTCTGATGTTGCACTTGTCGGCGGTGGTGCCTTTCCGCAACCAGGGGAAATTAGTCTGGCACATAATGGTGTACTTTTCCTGGACGAGCTTCCAGAGTTCAAGAGGCAGGTACTCGAAGTCATGCGGCAACCCTTGGAAGATCGGACGATCACCATTTCGCGGGCGAAATTCTCGGTGGAATATCCGGCCAGTTTTATGTTGGTGACTTCGATGAATCCTTGTCCGTGCGGATACTACAACCATCCGACCAAAGAGTGTGTTTGTGCTCCGGGAATGGTTCCCAAATATCTCAATAAAATATCAGGTCCGCTGCTCGACCGTATAGACATTCATTTGGAAGTAGTGCCTGTACCGTTCAAAAAACTGTCCGATCAAGCGGCTACTGAACCTAGTTCAGCCATTCGTGAGCGGGTGATCAAGGCAC
>JBBQXI010000002.1:0-33952 GCA_038209805.1 Bacteroidales bacterium
GGGAATAGCTCATCGTTTAATGAAAGACAATACCAATTCATTGAAGTATTTCAATATTCTTGAAAGCACATACTTTGATCAACTTAACCAGAAACAAAGGTTTTTTCTTTTTATGAATAAAGGAAACGTCTTCGCCGATCAGAAAGAATATAACAAAACAGAAGTATGGTTTAAAAAAGCGTACGAAGAGATCAAGAAAGTGAACTCCCCTTCGAATAAAGCATTGATTACATATAATTTAGGAGCTCTTTTTTACCGTCAGAAAAAATACATAGAGGCAGAAGAATATATTACGAAATCGTTGGAGTCAAGTATAAATCTTGGAGAAAAGGTTAAGATTGAGCGCTGCTATCGGGTTTTGGGTTCCATCTATTTAGATCAGGGAGATTACCCGAAGGCTAAAAAATACGGAAACTTAGCCTTGGAAATTGCCCGATCGATCAAGAATCCGCAGGCTATCATGGGTAATTACAATAACCTTTATTTAGCCCATTGGAATTCAGGATATTACAATAACAGTATTGCCGATCTGGATAAGGCATTGAGCTATTATCAGAAATACAACGTATTAAAGGACAGTCTTTATAAGATTGAAACAACAGCAAAAGTTCTGGAGCTTGAAAAAAAATACGAAACCGAAAAAAAGAACACCCAGATTGCTTTACTGCAAAAGGAAAACCAACACCAGGAAGATCAGATTCTGGTTCAAAAGACGCAGCGTAATCAATTGATTATTGGCATTATACTGGTCATTGGTATTCTTGGCATATTCGTCTATTTCTTTTACTACTATAAAAAGGTAAACAAACTATTACGTCTTCAACGCAAAAGAATTCTAAAGCAAAAAAGCCAAATCTCGGAACAGCACAATAAACTTCAAAAATCATTGAACACCCAGAATAAATTGTTCAGTATTATTGCCCACGATCTTCGAAGTCCATTGGCTTCCATTTCAAATATTTCAAGTTTAATTGGTTTCTATATTGAAGACAAAAATTATGCTGCCCTTGAATCAACCCAAAGAATGATGGATCAGAAAACCGATCAGATACTTGATTTGACCGACAACCTGCTAAATTGGGCCAGAAGCCAGACCGAAAGGTTGCAACCATTATTTATACCATTGAGTATAAATGATATTTTTAAGGATTGTCTCCAACTTTATCAACCGATTGCTTCCGATAAAGGCATCACGATTGATTGTATAGAGCAAGAAGACCTTCAGATTTGGGCCGACCAGAACATGATGAAGACGATATGCAGGAATTTGATTAACAATGCCATTAAGTTTACACAAAAAGACGGACATATTAAAGTTTGGTGCGAATCCAGAGACACATCTGTCCTAATCTCAATCAAAGATTCAGGAATCGGAATTGAAAAAGACAGGATTGAGACGCTGTTCAAAATCGGTCATCAAAAAACAACCTGGGGTACGGCAGGTGAAAAGAGTACCGGATTAGGACTTTCGGTCTGTAAAGAATTCGTTGAAGCAATGAATGGAAAGATTTGGGTGGAAAGTGAAACAGGCAACGGAAGTCAATTCACTCTTGAATTTAAATTGTATGATCCTGAAATCCATCCGTCGAAGCAAACAAAAGAAACGATCATGTCTGCTCCACTTTTAAACTGATTATCCTGAAATGTACCAACCGACTTCTTTCTATAATTATCTTGAGATCCAATCTTCCGGATTCTGCTTTTCGTTTTCCTTCCAGATTTGGAATTTAAGTACGGTTTTTGATTCATCATCACTATCCGTTCCAATGGTTCCAATGGTTTGCTTAATCGACACTTTATCGCCCGATTTAACCTGAACATTCACCAAGTTGGAATAAACGGTCAGGTATTTTCCATGACGTATAATAACAGCCATATTACCACCTGTAACCATAAAGACGCGGCTCACTTCACCTGCAAATACGGCACGCGCTTTAACTCCCTGACCCGTCGAAATATCAATACCATTGTTCTTGACCTGAATATTTTTCAGTACCGGATGCTCATGAATACCAAAATGATCGGTAATTACCCCACGCTCAACCGGCCACGGCAGCCGACGTTTATTCTGTTCAAACTGACCTGAAGCTAATTTTTCCTCCGGAGTCATCTCATACCCTGTCGATTCAGATGATTTTGTTGAGGGTTTTCCTGTCTTATTAGCCGCTTCTTTAGCCCGTGCCAGTTCTCGGGCTCTTTCCCTTGCTTTTCGAACCTCTTCCTCCACTATCTTTTGAATCTCATTACTTAACTGAGCCTCTATTTGCTGTTGTTCTCTCAGCTTTTTCTCAAATTCCTTTTGCTTTTTCTGAAGAGTGGTCAGATACTGCCCCTGTTGAGTTTTCTCTTTAGTTAATTGGTCGGCCTCCTGCTTCTTCGATTGAAGAAGAGTTTCCTTCTCGGCACGCTGCAGTTGTAACCGACTCACTTTTACTTGTATCAGATCGCGAATCCATTGAATCAGCTCGGCCTGACGTTTCCGGTATTCGGTATATTGCCGGAGGTACATTATCCGTTTATAGGCCTGATTAAAGCTATTTGAGGAAAGTACAAAAAGCAATTTGTCGTAGTTGGTTTGATTCTTTTGAGCATAAACAATCATTCGGGCATATTCACTTTTCAGCTCTTCCAAATCTGCATTGAGTGAGGAAACCAACCAGGCATTTTGATCGATAAAATCGGCCAAAACACCAACTTCAGAATTAATACCTGTGATCAGATTGGTGCGAAGTTCGATTTGCTTGTTGAGTATTTTGAATTTGTTGAGGGTCTTTGTTTGATTCTTTTTGGCTTCATCGAGGAGCTTTGTGGTGTATTTGATTTGCTCGTTGGTTTTTTGCTTTTTCTTGCGCAATTCGTCAAGTGACTGGCCATTAACCAATATAGCCAGCATCAAAAACACAATAAGAAGTAAAAAGCTCCTCATACTCTTAGCGATTAATCTGGGTATATCTTTCGGGAACTCTAAACCGTATTTCCTTTTCTTCTTCAGTCGAGAAACCTGCAAATTTGATGTTAAGTTTCATCAAACTTTCGGGGCCAGCAAAATTGAGCGACATTTCGCCCGGATACAATTGTTTTTCGACAGGCACAAAATCGGAGAAATCAATATTCAGATTGCGGGAATTGGCAACATCTACAATTTTTATCTTCCGTAACTTATATGTCACAGGATCAACATATATTGTTTGTCGAACTGGCGAATTAGAAATGATTTTATGCGATTTACGAGCCTGTTTTCTTTCGCTCATTTTCTGATTTTCTTTCCGGGGTTTCAGCTTTTTTACCGACTCCAAAACGTACATTCCAGAATCAATTTTAGCATCATAATCTTTGATTTCCTTGTCGCGCTTTTCAGCGCCCAGCGAAAAAATATTGTTGGAAACAATGGCATGAATCGTCTCAAAATCAAGATCCATATCGAGCATCGAACTCAGATAACTGTAATCATCCAGAAAATAATTCTTTTCGAGGTAATTGATGAATTTTACACTATCCGGAGTTAACCAAAGCCGACCAACCGGTATGTTCAATTTACTCAACATGACGATAATCTGCTTGTCCTTTTCAGCCATAATACTAGCCCTGAAAGAGGTTTTGGTCCTTCCGTTATCGAACTGACAGTTTATTTTTTTGATCGACAAATGCTTATAATCAAATGCATTATTTTCAATATTTCTGATCAGTTTGTTGGTACTTATTGGTTTAACAACAACTGATGAAGCTGTTGCAACCCGTGTTGTTTTACACGAGGAAAACCCTATAAAAATAAGGCATATCAAACCAGAAATTGAAAATTTTATTGAATCCGTTCTTATCACTGTACCTTTATTTATCGAGATAGCGTTCCTGCTTAATTTTTTCACTTAAAAACTTCGTTCCTTCACCTGTTTCCATTGCTTTTTTCCATTCTTCAATGGCTTTTTCCTTTTCTCCAAGCATGATTAAAATATCGCCGTAATGCTCAGTAATTACTCCATTTTTATCACCACCATTTTTCATAGCTGTTTCCATGTAAAATTTGGCCAGTGAATAATCTTTCCGCATAAACAAAACCCAGGCATAAGTATCCAGATAGGTCGAATTCTCTGGATTAGCACGAACGGCTTTACTGCTTAGTTCCTCTGCTTTTGCCAGATTTTCGTTTCGGACAGAAAGGTAATAGGCATAATTATTCATGGCCATCCAATTTTCAGGATCAAGGGTAATCACCTCATCAAATGACTTAAAGGCCTCCTCGACCCGATTCAATTTGTAATAAGCTTCGGCCTGATACAATCCAAACTGTATTTTCATGATTTTATTATCAAGCAAATACGGTTCTCCCTCTTTCAGGATTTCAAGCGCCTCGTCATATTTTTCGAGCTGAAGGCAGGCAACCGCCTTTAAACCATATAAAGTTACCTGATTGGGAAATAAAGTAAGCGCCTTTTCCGAATCGGTGTAAATGCTTTTAAAATCAAGCAGATCATTACTTATCAAAATCATCCGCTCCCAAATCATGTAGTTGTCTTTCTGAGTCTCAAGTACCTTCCGGAGCTGTTCACGTGCTTCTACCAACTTACCTTTGCTGATCAGGTATTCAGCATAAACGGTATAAACCCGGAAATCGTCAGGATTAGTTTTTACCAAAATATCAACCAATTCCGAAATCTGGTCATCGGTAAAAAAGGGTTTATCCGGACCTGCTGTTATCATCAGGTAGAATTGAATTTTCGTATCAACATCAGCCAATTTATTTTGAAAAGCTTTGCGGGCATATTCCCAGGCCTTTTCTTTATCTTCTTTTTCTCTGTAAAACGATGTCAGCGAAAACAGTACAAATCCGTTATTCGGGTCGATTTCAAGAATTTTCATGTAATATTTAAGTGCATTTACTTCGTCCTTTTCCGATAGGTAATAATCGGCCATCAACCCATAATAACGCGGCTCCTGAGGGTTAAATTCAATCAGTTTCTGGAGTTCGGCCAACGCTTCTTTTTTCTTTCCGGCAGCCTGATAAATCTGCTCTTTCTCAACAGCAATCTGGTCGTTGATTCCAACCTTCTTTTCCAGAGTATTATAAACTTCAATTGCCCGATCATATTCCTTTGCTGACGAAAGCAAAGCTGCATTCATGTAAAGATATTCCAGATTATCAGGGTTGAGCTGGTAGAGTTGCTGGTACAAATCGGCGGCTAGTTTGTATTGCTTTCCCTGCTCATAAATCTGTGCCAATAAAACTTTGTACCACTTATTTTCGGGTTCAATTTTAATGGCTTTTTCGAGCAAAAGCGACGAACTTGTCATATCGCCATTGCCGCTGTGTATTTTGGCCAGTTCGAACATGGCCGAAGACGAATTTGGATTGATCGTCAGGCATTTTGAAAACAGAGAAATGGATGCTTGTTGATTGCCTATCATTTTCTGTTTCAAGCCTTCTATAAAAGTGTATTCAAACTCATTTTTATCATCTTCAGAAATGGAATTTTCTTCCACTGCCGGCTTTGTCGCAACTGGTGATTTTACACGCTTTTGAGCAGTTGCGCATGATATAGACAGCACTGAAATGACGGCAAAATATGCCAGATATCTGTTTCTCATTGTTCTAATTTTTTCCGGTATGTCCGAAACCACCGGCTCCGCGATCAGTCTCATTCAACACTTCAACCGCTTCCCATCCAATATGTTCATGTCGGGCAATAACCATTTGGCAAATACGCTCACCATGCTGAATCACAAATTCTTCGTTCGACAGGTTAATCAGGATAATTCCAACTTCGCCACGATAGTCGGCGTCAATTGTTCCCGGAGAATTCAGAACGGTAATTCCTTTCTTCAAAGCCAATCCGCTTCTTGGGCGAATCTGAGCCTCAAAACCTACCGGTAATTCGATAAACAGGCCGGTTGGAATCAACGCCCGTTCGAGAGGTTTTAATACGATTGGTTCAAGAAGATTGGCTCGAAGATCCATGCCTGCAGAATGTGCAGTACTATATTCGGGTAGCGGATTATTGGATTGATTGACAATTTTTACGATCATTTTGCTTTCAGTTTTTCAAGCTGCTAAGATATGGATTTATAGTTTGAATGAATCATATCAGCCTTGTACGTTAACAATATTTAGCATCATTCAACGATCATGAAATCAGCCATAATTTGATCAGAAATAAATAAACCTTCAGGACTTAAGCATGTTTTTCCTGATGTTTCAATAACATGACCTGAGCTTAAATATCGATCTCTTGTCTCCTGAAAATGAACAAGATAAATATCGGAAAATTCGGTTTGGATCAACTCTTCTGAAATGCCCCAAATGGTTCGTAGTCCCGTAATGATGTAGTCGTTAAAGCGATCCTGTTCGGTCAGAATTTCGGATTCGCTGTACGGTTTATTGTTCTCTACTCCGTCTAAATATCCCGAAACCGAAGAAACATTCCAACGGCGGGTCAACAAATCGAATGAATGTGCCGACGGCCCAATACCCAGATATTTTTTACTTTTCCAATACGACGAGTTGTGCTGCGAATACAGACCTGGTTTGCAAAAGTTGGAGATTTCGTAATGTTCAAATCCAGCCTCTTTCAGTATACTAATTAACATTTCAAACTGCTGAAGGCTAAGTTCATCGGGTAATTCCTTCAGAATACCTTTTTTGAGTCGATCGTAAAAAACGGTGCCCTCATGGTAAGTCAGATTGTATGCCGAAATATGCTGAACATCAAGCTCAACAGCAATGCGAACATTCCTCTCCCACTCTTCCAACGTCTGGTTAGGTAATCCGTAAATCAAGTCGATGCTGATGTTCGCGAATCCGGCTGTTTTGGCCCATTTTACCGATTGAACGGCTTGCATAACTCCGTGTCGGCGATTCATCAGCTTCAGGTCTGATTCAGAAAACGACTGAACTCCCATGCTAAGGCGGTTGAACCCAACCTCTCTCAAAGCTGAAAGAATGGCTTGGCTCAAGTCATCAGGATTGGCCTCCATGGTTATTTCGGCATCCCGAGCAACCTTATAATTCTGACGGATAGTCTGTAAAATGTCTTTTAACTCATCAATCAACAAAACCGAAGGCGTACCTCCTCCAAGATAAATAGTATTAATTTCTTCGGAAGCCAGTTCTGATGCACGACTCTCAAGTTCCTTTCGTAAACCTTCGAGCAACCTGGCTTTCTGACTCAAATCTGTCGATTTAAAGAAATCGCAATAATGGCAACGTTTCCGGCAAAAAGGGATATGAAGGTAGATTCCGGCCATTAAGGATGACTGAATTGTTGATTTATTGAAGGACTGAATATTTAAAAACCAAATGCTTTATAGCTTGATCAGATCCTCGAATCCAGTCATATCGCCCAAAATTCCGGTAAGGGTTGTTTCCTGATAAAATTGCAGCAACTGTGCGCGAATAGGTCCAAAAAGAGCATGAACAGGGCAAGGTTTTTCTTCGGCCTCGTGAGTTGCGCATGAATGGTGACCAATGAGACACATGTTGAAAAAATCGTCTCCGTCAACAATCCGTACAATATCGTACAGCGAAATTTCATCAGTCTTTCTTCCCAGACCAAAACCTCCATTGGGTCCTTTGGTCGAAACCAAAATCTTTTGTTTAACCAGATTCTGAAGAATTTTTCCTAAAAATGGGGTAGGGATTGCCAAATCGGCTGAAATCTTCTTTATACCTATTTTAGTTCCGTCAGCTGAGTATTTTCCTAAATAAATGAGTGCCCTAACGGCATATTTACATGTATTGGATAGCATAGGTTTTATTTTTTAGTTGTCCATTGTTTGCTAAATGATTGATCGGCCAGTTTTGGTATTTGCTTTTTAGCACCCAGAGCATTAGCACCAAACAAAGCAAACGTATTTTTTGTTTTTCCACCCATTAAATCGAGCCTGCTGCGTTTCGAAAAGGCAAATTCATATCCTTTCATTCCTGAATTCCAGATAAATCCGCTCGCTCCGGCTTTCACCGCATCACGTCGGTTAATGAGTAACATATGGTGAAGCGGTATTTTAACCGGACAAACTTCGGTGCATTTTCCACAAACAGAACATGCAGAACTCAGGTGATTGTATTCTTTCAATCCTTTGAAGAATGGCGTAATAACAGAACCAATTGGTCCGCTGTAAGTTGCGTCATATGTATATCCGCCAATATTCCGGTAAACCGGACAAGCATTCAAACATGCACCGCAACGAATACACTTCAAAACACTATATTGTTCATCGTTTTGGTAAAGCTCCGAGCGTTTATTATCCAGAAGGATCACAAACATTTTTTCAGGCCCGTCAACTTCCGATGATTTTTTCGGGCCGGTAATCAGTGAATTATATACCGAAATTTGCTGTCCTGTTCCGTGAGCAGCCAGAATTGGCCACATCAGACCCACATCCTGCATCCGCGGAATCACTTTTTCGATGCCGGCGATTACGATATGAATTTTGGGAAATGAAACCGACATCAGCGCATTTCCTTCATTCTCAGTTAAACAAATTCCGCCGACATCAGCAACCAGAAAATTTGCTCCGGTAATTCCAACATCAGCAGTCGTAAATTTGGCACGCAGTTTTTTCCTTACCCAGGCGGTCAGATATTCAGGAGCACTTCCTTCCGGAGTATTAAATTTTTCAGTAAAAAGCTCAGCAATATCTCCACGCGATTTGTGCATGCAGGGAGTAACAATGTGGTAAGGCTTTTCACCTGCCAGTTGCACAATATATTCGCCCAAATCAGTTTCAAGCGATTCAACTCCAATCTCTTCCAAATGATCGTTCAAATCAATTTCTTCTGTGGTCATCGATTTACTTTTAACCACGGTTTTCGAATTGTTTTCGATCATGATTTTCTTAACCGCAGCAATGGCTTCATCAGTGTTTTCGGCCCAAATGACCGAAGCGCCATGTGCTGTTATATTTTTCTCGAACTGAAGTAAATGATCGTGCAAATGATTTAT
The DNA here is from genome assembly GCA_038209805.1 of Bacteroidales bacterium. GTDB lineage: Bacteria > Bacteroidota > Bacteroidia > Bacteroidales > Prolixibacteraceae > Aquipluma. The sequence goes on from JBBQXI010000002.1 coordinate 8,937, forward strand.
TGCCTGCGATTTAACGAACGAGGCCCTCGTTTTGGCCAAATCGAGATTTGAATATCGTTTCATCCCACGATCAACTGCCGCATCGTATTTCGACATGTTGAATTTGATGATTGCCCGATGTTTCATGTCGAACGCAATCTCTTCTGATTTTTGGAGAAATATATCTTTCTGTTCCGACATTTTTTATACCGGTATCTTATTAATTCTATTCAAATGACGACCGCCTTCAAAACCAGTTGCTAAAAATACTTTTACAATTTCAATGGCTTGTTCGTCAGTAATGTAGCGAGCCGGAAGTGCGCAAATATTGGCATCATTGTGCAAGCGTGCCAATTCGGCAATTTCGGGCAACCAGCAAATAGCCGATCGTATTCCCTGGTGTTTGTTTGCAGTCATATTAATACCATTTCCGCTTCCGCAAAGCGTAATTCCTTCGTCGAATTCACCTTTACTTACAGCATCAGCAAGTGGATGCGCAAAATCTGGATAATCGCTGCTTTCAGATGAAAAAGCACCAAAATCCGTGTACTCTATTCCTTGTTCCTGAAGGTATTTCAACACGGCTTGTTTGCGCTCAAAACCTGCATGATCGCGGGCTAAGGCTATTTTAATTTTTTTCATTTCTATTCAATTATTTTTCAAAAATAATACTAAATAGTATTTTATCGGTTTATCGTTTGATTAATCTTTTAATTTCTTTCTTCTCAGCAAAAAATACTACTGTTAAAAAAGCAGCAAATAGACTGATATTTAGTGCATACTGAACTATTATTGCCGAAATATGTACCGATCCGGAGATCGAGTAAAAACCAATGGCAACTGCAAAATATAGGAAGATTCGTTTTAAATCGTAGTCAACACGGTAGTATTTCTGACCAACTACATACGAAATAATGGTCATCAGTACGAAGCACAACAGCACCGCATAAGCCGATCCCATGTAACCCATGGTCGGGATCATCATCACATTGAAACCGATGGTTAAAACAGCGCCGATACCGCCAATGAGTGCGCCCATCCAGGTTTTGTCCGACAGTTTATACCAAAGCGAAAGATTAAAATAGATTCCCAAAAATAAATTCGCCATTAAAACTGCCGGAACTACTTTTAATCCTGAATGATATTCAGCACCAATCACAATTTTAAAGACATCGATAAACAGCGTGATTCCTAAAAATATGAGTAAACCAAAAATGATAAAATACTTCATCACCTGTGCATAAACAATTCGCGAATCGCTGTTTTGCTTCTGACTGAAAAAGAAAGGTTCAAACGAATAGCGGAAGGCCTGAATAAACATGTTCATCAATACTGCGAGCTTATAATTGGCACCGTAAATACCGAGCTGCTCCATCGGTTTTTGACTGGCTGGTACCAATTTCGGAATCAAAATTTTATCGATATTCTGATTGATCATACCGGCAATTCCAACCAATAGGATGGGGAAGGAGTACCAGAACATTTCACGGAAAAGTCTCCAGTCAAAAATGAGTTTTATCTTTCGGATTTCAGGAATAAGCATGATCAACGTGATCACAGAAGCCAGCAAGTTGGCAACGAATACGTACCCAACGCCAAATTCAGGATGATAGATGATGCTGACAAAACTTTCGGGATTAGATTTTACTATGTGTGGACAAATGGTGAGGAAAAAGACATTGAAGAAAATATTAAAAAAGATATTAACCATTTTCAGTGTTGCGAACCGGACGGCTTTTCCTTCAAGGCGCAAATTGGCAAACGGAATGGCAGTTCCTGCATCAAGAGCAACTATAATAGCTAGCCATTGAATGTACTTTTCACTGTTGGGATAATCTAAAAATTTAGCAAAATTTCCGGAAAAAATGAATGCTATAATGACGAAGAGAATAGAACTTCCGAAGAGTGAAAATGCACTGGTAGAATAAATTTTGTCGTTTTGTTGCGACTTATTGGCAAACCTGAAAAACCCGGTTTCCATACCAAAGGTGAGTATTACCAGCAAAAAAGCTACATAAGAATACAAGTTGGTTACTACGCCATACTCCTCGGGAAGAAAAATACGCGAATAATATGGAACCAGCCACCAATTAAGGAATCGGCCAATAATACTGCTCATGCCATAAATGGCCGTTTCGCCTGCAAGTTTTTTTAATGCGCCCACAATTGTAAAATTTTGCCCAAAGATATAAACCTAATCCTTTAACAATTGCTAAATCTAATGATGAAACTCAATTGATTTTTATTTTGTTTTATCTTTGAAGCCAGTTTTTGTTTAAAATAATTAGAATGAATATCAGACTATTCTCCACTTTCATTGTACTATCTGTTTTTATAAGCTCATTTTCGTGCTCAAACAAAGCAAACCGATCACGAAAACCAGCAGTTCGCATCAACGCTGAATCCTTTCATAAAAAAATCGTTTATGGCGACGATATTAATATTTCTATAGCAGTAAAAGTAAAAGATGGCGAGCTAAAAGAAACCAATATTTTTGTTGATTCTGTTTTGGTAACTACCAATAAAAATACCGAATTTAACTATACCTTAAAGGGATTTAAAAGCATTGGCAAACACACTATAAAAGCACAGGCTGTAAAAACTGATGGGGTAGAGGGTATTTATTTCAAAAACTTTGAGGTTTTATCGGATGTTGTTCCTGAAAAGTATGGTTATGACTTGGTACAATCTTATCCTCACAACGAAGCCTATTTTACTGAAGGTCTTGAAATTCATGACGGATTTCTTTATGAAAGTACAGGTGAAAATGGCAAATCTTTTATCTATAAAACAAATTTGAAAACGGGTAAAGCTGTTAAATCGGTTAAACTAGCTGATAAATATTTTGGCGAAGGAATTACTATTTTCAACGATCATATTTATCAACTTACCTATAAAACCAAGGTTGGATTTATTTATAATCTTGAAAATATGGCATTGGTTGACAGTTTTCATTTCGAATCTGCAGAGGGCTGGGGAATGACTCATGATGAAAAATACCTGATTATGGACGACGGAACAAATATCCTGACCTATCTCGATCCAACAACATTGAAAACTGTTAAAAAGCTTCAGATTTACGACGATAAAGATCAAGTTTTATATTTGAACGAACTTGAATATTCTGACGGATTTATCTACGCCAATTTATGGACTACCAACTTGATTGTAAAAATTGATCCGCAAACAGGCAAAGTACTTTCAAAAATTGATTTGGATGGGATTCTCAGTATGCTAAATCCAGATAAACAGATAGATGTACTGAATGGAATAGCAATAGATCCGGTAACAAAAAAGATGTATGTCACCGGAAAATTATTTCCTAAATTATTTGAAATTAAACTAGTCAAAAAAGAGTAGGGGCATCGCCATAATGAATTTTGCCTAAATGTTTATAAGCTAAATCAGTAACCTCGCGACCACGTGGTGTACGTTTCAAAAAGCCTTCCATAATCAGGAATGGTTCATAAACTTCTTCAATTGTACCAGTATCCTCACCTACAGCTGTAGCAATTGTAGATAAACCAACAGGTCCGCCTTTAAATTTATCGATAATAGTAAGCAGAATCTTATTATCCATTTCGTCCAGTCCAAATTTATCGATATTCAGCGCATCAAGTGCGTACAAAGTAATTTCAATATCGATACTTCCATTTCCCTTTACCTGAGCAAAATCCCTTACACGACGCAACAACGCATTTACAATTCGGGGAGTTCCACGGCTTCTTGTAGCTATTTCCACAGCTGCCTGATCGCTAATTTTTACATTCAGAATAAAAGCCGAGCGTTTTACAATTTTAGTAAGTATATCAACATCGTAATATTCCAGATGCGCTTTAATGCCAAAACGAGCCCTTAGAGGACTTGTTAATAAACCGGAACGAGTGGTTGCACCAATTAATGTAAAAGGGTTTAATTCGAGCTGTATGGACCGTGCACTGGGTCCTTTGTCAATCATGATGTCAATCTTGTAATCCTCCATTGCCGAATACAGGTATTCTTCGACTATAGGACTTAAACGATGAATCTCATCAATGAAAAGAACGGAATTTGGTTCAAGATTGGTTAATAATCCGGCTAAATCACCAGGCTTATCTAAAACTGGACCTGAAGTTAATTTCAATGAAACTCCCAGCTCGTTTGCTATAATGTTTGAAAGTGTGGTTTTTCCCAGTCCAGGTGGACCATGAAGCAAAACATGATCCAAAGCTTCGCCTCGCATTTTGGCTGCCTTGACAAATATTTTCAGATTTTCAACAATTTTATTCTGACCGCTAAAATCATCAAAATCAAGTGGCCTTAACTGTTTGTCAATATCTTTTTCATTATCTGAAAAGGATTCATCTCTGAAATCAAAATGCTCGCTCATTTTTAACTTTTAAACCTGGCCAAAAGTAAAAAAATTAAGATGGAAGTTTTAAATTAAATCAGTGATAAATTCAGGAAGAAATTTTAAGCTCATCGAATATTGAATTAAGCTTTTCTATATCAAAAGGTTTAGCCATAAACTCATCCATTCCATATGAAATACATTTATCGCGATCATTATCCATTGTATTTGCAGTAAGGGCAATAATTGGAGTTCTTTTTTCGATCTTATTCTTGTTTTCTAACTCTCTTATTTTGACTGTAGCTTCGAGTCCATCCATGACTGGCATCATTATATCCATCAAAATTACATCAAACTTACGTTGACTAAAATGTTCAATTGCTTCAACACCATTGTTGGCAATAACCACTTCGTGATTAAACTTTTTTAAACTAAACGTAACTATACGTTGGTTTAAAAGATTATCTTCTACAAGTAATATAGCTAAACTCTCTCCCATACAATTCAATCAGATCAACGAATATAGTATATTCTATGAAACATTAAAAGGATACCCTATACTTTCATTTATTTTCAATCAGTATTAATATTATATATTTTATAAATCTAATTAAAAAGAATGAATATGTATATGTCCTGTTAGTACACTTAGTATCTTTTTAAGGTTAAACTTGCTTATATAGAAAATGTGTTTTTATCTTATTTTGTAAACTAGTTGTTAACATTATAATACTTTGATTTTAAAGTTTATCTGTTTTGTATTAACAGTTGTTAGTATAAGTGTTTTCTTAAAAAGAATGTTTGAAAACTGATTGCATTTTTGTTTAAATGTGAGGTGAATAGAATTAATTAATTTGTCTTGTATTTACCGGAAAAATATTTAATACAATTTTCAAACCATATCTTTGTCAGCTTTTATAAATTATTTAGATGAACTTATAAACAAGAAAATTTTTGTAATGTTTAAAAAGTAATATTTTAATTGTCTAATAATGAATTTATTATAAAGATGAATAAAAACTATAAACAGTTTGTTGATAAGCTGAATTCATACATCAGAAAATTTTATCTCTATCAGTTGTTAAGAGGTATAATACTGTTTATACTCTTAATTATAGCTTATTATAGTTTAGTATCTACCCTTGAATATTTTAATTACTTCAATCCGAATATTAAATTGTTGATTGTTGTCATTACTTTACTTTTCACCCTTTTTATACTTATTTACTTTCTGGTATTACCTGTAATAAAACTTTTAGGAATTGGCAAACGTTTGACATATTATGATGTATCAAAGCAATTAAGTGTTACTTATCCTGAAATTAAAGATAAGCTAATTAATATAGTTGAACTTGAAAATGAATCAAGTTATGTATATTCAAATGAATTAAAAAAGGCAAGTATTGATCAGAAAATAGATGAACTTAAAATCTTTAGTTTTTCTGAGTCTATTAGATTTAAAGACTTAAAGGTAGTTTTCGCTCTTTTTCTGAGTGTATTAATTTTATTTTTTGTGGCTTTTATGATGGCTCCGGATTTTTTTAGAGAAAGTTCAGTTAGGCTTATTCATTTTCAGCAAAAATTTGAAAAGCCTGCACCGTATATTTTTGAACTTGAAAATAAGGATTTGGAAATTGTTACCGGAGAATCTATTGAATTGAAATTACGTTGTTCTGGAAATGAATTACCAGAAATGATTTACATCAATTTCAGTGGAAATAAGTATTTGATGACCAGAGAAGATGGTTTGTTTAAATATACTATTGAAAATGTGAATAGTTCTATTTCTTTTTATTTCAGTGATAAAAAATATGTATCAGATATTTATAAATTAACAGTACTTAATAAGCCTTTTATTTCTTCTTTTAGTGTTGATCTTCAGCCTCCGTCATATACAAATCTTAGTTATGAAAATCTAAAGAATATTGGCGATTTAAAGATTGCTTCTGGAACTACTCTTAAATGGAATTTTACTACCGTTGATACGGATAGTTTAACTGTACTTTTTAATGACAGTTCAAGAATTGAAGGTAAAAAGAATGGTAATAATTTTGAGGTGATTAAGACATTCTATACTGATGCAGAGTATAGAATATCGATTCGAAATTCGAAACTTAAGGATGAGAATAACCTGGTTTATAAAATTCAAATTATTTATGATCTGTATCCTGAAATAAAAGTTGTTCAGGTAAGTGATTCTGTCGATTTCAAAGTTTTTCATTTTAAAGGAAATATAGTTGATGATTATGGTTTTAATAAACTTGATTTTAACATTAGCGCCGAAGGAAGGGATAGTTCTATTAGTATACCGTTTACTCCATTTCTGTTAAGTCAGGATTTTTATTATACTTTTGATTTTCAATCGGTTAAATCCATTGGAAAATCTTTTAAGTATTACTTTTCTGTTTTTGATAATGATTTCGTTAATCATTTTAAGAGAACGATTAGCGAAACATATACTTTTACTTTTCCCGATTACAAAGAAATTTTAGCTAAAGAAAATTCTGATCAAAATTCTATAGATCAGTTGTTTAAGAAGAGTGCTAAACTAACAGAGGAAATTCAGCAAGAGTTCAAAGATTTTAAAATAAAGCAGATTAATTCTGAGCTGTCTGAATGGGAAAAATTTCAGTCAGTAAAGGATATTATGAGCAAGAAAACTGATCTTGAAAATGTATTGAATCAGATTAAGCAGCAGAATAAAGATGCCAATAATTTTCTTAATTCCTTTTCTGAAGAAAAAAGTGAGATATTGAAAAAACAACAGCAAATTGACGAACTTTTGAAAGATGTGTTTAGCGATGATTTGAAAAAGCTTTTTGAGCAGTTTAATGAGTTGGCTAAACAATTTGATCCGAAAATGTTTGATCAGTTATCGAAGGAGATGGATACAAGTTTGGAGGATCTGGCTAAACAGTTGGATAAAAATGTTCAATTGCTTAAAAAAATGAAGGTTGAACAAAAAGTTGAGCGAGTAATTGAAGAATTGAAGAATTTGGCTATTTCAGAAAAAGCTAATTTGGAAAAATTGGAAAAACGTTCTGATTTGATTCGGATTAATCAAGATGAAAAGGAAAATGATTCTCTTTTGAAAAATATTGAAAATGATTATAATAAAGCCCTTGAAATTAACAAGACGCTTGAAAAACCACTGAATTTATTCGATTTTAATAAGGAGTTTTCTACAATTAAAGAGAATTATTCTAATGTTTTGGATGATTCTAAAAAAGGGAATAAACGTAAAACTTTGACAGGAATAGAGAGGAATAGTAAAAGCATTGATCAGCTTGTATTTGCATTGAATCAAATGCTGCAGAATACCAAGAGCAAGCAAAATAAGGCTAATATTGAGGATATTAAGCAAATTCTTGACAATCTTATAATTGTTTCATTTGATCAGGAAAAGATTTTGAATAAATTCAGCATTGTTGATTTTAATAATCCATTAGTAAATGATTTAAAAATCAAGCAGAAGGATCTTCAAAATCAGGTCATTTTTGTTAAGGATTCTTTGTATGCTTTGGCAAAACGTACTCCTGAAATTGGTTCAGTGATTAATAAAGAAATTCTTGGTCTTGAAAGTAGCGTAGGTTCAGCTTTCGATAATTTAGAATTAGGGAATATTGGTGCTTCCAGAATGTACCAGCAATACGGAATTACGGCTGCAAATAATCTGGCTCTATATTTAAGTGAGGCGCTGGAGAATATCAAGGAGCAGGAAAAGAATTCGATGCCCGGAGATGGCGATTGTGATAAACCTGGAGGGAAGGGCTCGAAACCTGGCATGAAAAGCTTAAAAGATAGCCAGACTTCTATAAAGGAACAGTTGCAGCAGATGATTGATCAAATGAAGAAGGGAGACTTGGGTAAAATGAGTAAAAGTATCGGTCAAACTCTTGCTCAACAAGAAATTATGCAACAATTAATACGAGATATGGTTAATAGTGGTAGTGTAGGGTCTAAAGCTTCAGATCAACTTAAGGCTATTGATCAATTATTGGAGCAATCGAGAAAGGACCTTATCAATAAAAATGTTACTAACGAATTAATTAATCGGCAGAATTTAATTTTATCAAAATTACTCGATGCTGAGAAATCTGAAATTGAACGTGATTTTGAAGAAAAAAGGGAATCAAAGACTGCAATAGATATAAAGAAGGGAAACCCTGAAGGTTACTTTGAGTATAATACAAAGTTTAAAAATGAAAATGAGTTGATAAAAAGAAGCAATTTTAAATTGCGTAATTTTTATGACCAAAAATATAGTAACTTTTTAAATCATATAAAGAACTAATTTTGGAACGTGAATTAATCATAGCTTCTGAACTCAAAGAGTTGAATAATTTGAGGTTATTTTTGAATCAGATTTTTATTGAAACTGATTTAAACCGAAGTTATTTTAATCGTGTTTTATTGGGTTTAAGTGAAGCTGTGAGTAATTCAATTATTCACGGAAATAAAAATGATTGTTCAAAAAAGGTTTTTATTAGTCTTTTGTATCAAGAAGAAAAGTTGATCATGACCATTACAGATGAAGGATCTGGTTTTTCTTTTGATAATGTTGAAGATCCAACTCGACGTGACAATATTAAAAAGGAGAATGGTAGGGGTTTATTCCTGATACAACAAATTGCTGATGAAGTTTACTTTTTTGAGGGAGGCAAAAAAATACAGATATTATATAGTTTAGGTTAATGAGTATACATTATTTTAGTGAGGATATAGCTTTTCCAAAAGTTAAGAAACGGATTACTTCGTGTTGGATCAAGCAAGTAATTTCTATTGAAGAAAAGAGGGTGGGGGACATCTCCTTTATTTTTTGTTCTGATGAGTATTTACTTGATGTGAATAGGAAATACTTAAATCACGACTATTTTACAGATATCATTACTTTCGATAGTGTGGAAGATAACGTGATTAGTGGAGATATTTTTATCAGTGTTGATAGGGTTAAAGAAAATTCAATTGAATTTGAAACTAGTTTTGATAATGAAATTCATCGAATTATAATTCATGGTGTGCTTCATTTATTGGGTTATAAAGATAAAGCAAAAAAGGCTAAACATTTAATGACTGAGAAGGAAGATTTATATCTTAAGTTATTCAATGATAGTTATTTACTAACTAAATATATTTAGATGTTACCGTTTTACGATGTAATTGTAGTTGGAGGTGGTCATGCAGGATGTGAAGCGGCTGTAGCAGCAGCAAATTTGGGTTCAAAAACATTGCTAATTACAATGGATATGACCAAATATGCACAAATGTCTTGTAATCCTGCTATGGGGGGAATTGCGAAAGGACAAATTATTCGTGAAATTGATGCTCTTGGTGGATTTTCCGGCATTGTTACTGACATGTCAAGTGTTCAGTTTCGGATGCTGAATAAGTCAAAAGGACCGGCTATGTGGAGTCCGAGATCGCAAAGTGATCGCGCAAGGTTTACTGAAAACTGGAGAAATATATTAGAGAATACAGACAATTTAGATCTTTGGCAAGATGTTGTGGTGTCGCTTCATATCAAAGATAATGTTGTTGGTGGAGTTAAGACAAAGATCGGTGTTGACTTTTATTCGAAGACAGTAATTCTCACAAATGGTACTTTTCTGAATGGATTAATGCATATTGGTCGTTCACAAATGGAAGGTGGTAGAATTGGCGAAAATTCATCGTATCATATTTCAGATCAGCTATTTAATGTCGGTTTTAAGACCGGAAGGCTAAAAACTGGTACTCCTGTTCGAATTGACGGTAGATCTATTGATTTTTCGAAAATGGAAGAACAAAAGGGTGATGAAATTAGTTCTAAATTTTCATTTTTTCCTGAAATCAAAAGCAAATTGAGGCAGAAAAGTTGTTGGATTACTTATACGAATTCTACAGTTCATTCCATTTTGGAAACAGGGTTTGCAGATTCTCCAATGTACAATGGTACAATTGTGGGAAGTGGTCCTCGTTATTGTCCGAGTATAGAATCCAAGATTGTTACTTTTGCGGAACGAACTTCTCATCAATTATTTCTGGAACCTGAAGGTGGGAATACCATTGAATATTATCTCAATGGGTTTTCTTCAAGTTTACCTTGGGATATCCAATTGAAAGCTTTGAAAGAAGTTCCTGGGTTGGAGAACGTCAAGATTTTTAGACCAGGTTATGCAATTGAATATGATTATTTCGATCCCACCCAACTGACACATTCTCTCGAAACAAAGCTAATTTCTAATCTTTTTTTTGCTGGCCAAATTAATGGAACTACCGGATATGAAGAAGCAGCAGCGCAAGGTATAGTTGCAGGGATTAATGCGAGCCAAAAAGTACAAGGATTAGAGCCTTTTATTCTCAATAGAGATGAAGCATATATTGGAGTTTTGGTTGACGATTTAGTAATGAAGGGAGTTGATGAACCCTATCGAATGTTTACTTCAAGAGCTGAATATCGAATTTTATTGCGTCAGGACAATGCTGATTTTAGATTAACTCCTCGTTCTTTTGAACTTGGATTAGCCACAAAAGAGCGTTTTGATTTATATGCAGAGAAAAAAAATTGGGTCGATAAAATTGTTGAATTTGTTGCGGACTTTTCGATTAAACCTCAATTTGTAGATCATATTTTAGAAAGTAAAGGGTCTACTGGTTTGAAGCAAGGAGTGAAGTTGATTGATATTATTCTTCGTCCGCAGATTTCGATCTTCGATTTGATTGAAGATATAAAACCGTTTAATGTGTTTTTGAATGATGTTCCGAAGGATCGATTTGTTGAAATTTTGGAGTCTGCAGAAATCTCAATTAAGTATGCTGGGTACATCGATCGCGAGAAATTGGTTGCAGATAAATTTAAAAGACTGGAAAACATTACGATTAAAGGTAAATTTGATTATCATCAGATACATACAATTAGTACAGAAGCAAGACAAAAACTCACTGAAATACAACCTGATACTATTGGTCAGGCAAGTCGAATTTCAGGAGTTAGTCCTTCAGATATAAATGTGTTATTAGTGTTGTTAGGAAGATAATGTTCCACGTGGAACTCTTAAAAATCTATTATGGAATTGAAAAAATATGTTCGGACGGTGGAAGATTATCCAATTGCGGGTGTAAGTTTTAAGGATATTACCACATTGTTGAAAGAGCCGATGGCTTTTAAAAATGTGGTCGATCAGATTTCTGAATATTGCCAGGGTAAAGGAATTACGAAGATAGTGTCGCTTGAATCGCGTGGATTTATTGTAGGTGGAGCGGTGGCATATTGCGTTAATGCAGGGTTTGTTCCGATACGCAAAAAAGGAAAATTGCCTTCGGTTGTCATTAATGAATCATACGAATTGGAGTACGGAGTCGATTCTATTGAAATGCATGTGGATGCTTTGACTGAGGATGATGTTGTATTGATTCATGACGATTTACTTGCAACCGGTGGAACTGCGCTCGCTGCTCTTAATTTGGTTAAGCAAATGAATGTGAAAAAAATTTACTTCTCTTTTATTTGCGATTTGACTTTCATTCAAACTGAAAAGAAATCAGAATTGGCGAATTACGAAACTCATTCGGTTATTCAATATTAGTCTCCAAAGTTTAGATCATTTCTGATGGTTTTAAAAAATGCTGTATATCTCCGGTCTTTAGTTTCTGTTCTTCCTGACCAGCCTGGAATATATCAGTATTTTGATCAGAGTGGAAAAATTATTTATGTTGGCAAAGCCAAAAACTTAAAGAAACGGGTTAGTTCGTATTTTAAGAAAACTCACGAGAACCGCAAAACAGAATTGCTTGTTCGGAATATTGCCGACATCAGGCATATGGTTGTTGAAACCGAACAAGATGCTTTACTGCTCGAAAATAATTTGATCAAAAAGTATCAGCCTAGATATAACATCAGGCTGAAGGATGACAAAACCTATCCCTGGATTGTTATCAAGAACGAACGCTTTCCAAGAGTATTTCAAACCCGTAATGTGATTAAAGATGGATCTAGTTATTTTGGTCCGTACACCTCCATACTTACAGTTCGAACGCTTCTGGAGTTTTTTCGCAAGCTTTATAAATTGCGTAATTGCAAATTAAATTTGGCCGAGGAGCAAATACGGCAAGGAAAATTTAAGGTTTGTTTGGAGTATCATATAGGAAATTGCTTAGCACCATGTGTTGGAAAGTTGGAAAATGATCAATACATGAAGAGTATTGATCAGATAAAAGAAATTTTGAAAGGAAATATTTCAGGAGTAATTAAATATCTCAAGGATTTGATGCGACTGTATTCTTCGGAGATGAAGTTTGAAGATGCTGCACTTATAAAAGAGAAACTTGATTTGCTTGAGAAATTTCAATCACGTTCAACAGTTGTAAGCAATACGATAAGTGATGTGGATGTCTTTACAATTGATCAGGATGAAAATTTTGCCTATGTCAATTATCTGAAAATTATGAGTGGTGCCATCATGCAAACCTACACGATGGAAATCAAAAAGGTGCTTGATGAATCTCCGGGCGAGTTACTTGAATTTGCAATTGTTGACATCAGACAAAAAATATTCAGTAATGCAAAGGAAATCCTTGTTCCCTTCAAATTAGATTTTTCGCTGGAAGGAGTGAGGATGCAAATACCGAAACAGGGTGATAAAAGGAAACTTCTCGAATTATCTGAACGCAATGCAAAATATTTCAGGTTGGAGAAAATGAAACATGTAGTCGTTTCGAAAACCGAGCAGAATGCAAATCGGATTTTGGAAACGATGAAGAAAGATTTGCAACTTAAAGTTCAGCCAACTCATATTGAATGTTTCGATAATAGTAATTTACAAGGTACAAATCCTGTTTCTTCGTGTGTGGTTTTTCGTGATGCCCGTCCTTTCAAAAAAGACTACCGGCATTTCAATGTAAAAACAGTTGTGGGGCCAGATGATTTTGCTTCGATGGAAGAAGTGGTTTATCGTCGTTACAAGCGATTGCTGGATGAAGAAAAATCGTTGCCACAATTAATTGTTATTGATGGAGGAAAAGGTCAATTGGGAGCAGCATTGAATTCGCTGGAGAAATTGGGACTTCGAGGCAAAATTTCTATCATTGGAATTGCAAAGCGCTTGGAGGAAATTTACTTTCCGGGAGATTCTGTTCCGTTATATCTTGATAAAAATTCAGAGACCCTAAAAATTATTCAGCAATTACGAGATGAAGCCCATCGCTTTGGGATAACTTTTCATCGTAACAAAAGATCAAGCGAATTTATAAAATCGGAACTCGAAAGTATTTCTGGAATAGGAGAGAAGACGAGAACTGCACTTTTGACGCGTTTTAAGAGCGTTGAGAATCTCAAAAACCAAGCCTTCCGTGAGGTTGCTGATGAAATAGGCGATTCTAAAGCACGTTTGATATTTGATTTTTACAAGCTAACCTATTGAAATAAAAAAGCTTAAACCAGTAAAGTTTAAGCCTTTTTTGTGTCATTTATTCCGTTGAAATAGATCAATTTCGATATTTTTCTTCTCCTTCAAGTAAACCTAGGTACGAACTGTACCTACTGAGCGCAATTTTTCCTTCTTCTACCGATTTTTTCACTGCACAATGTGGTTCGTGGGTATGGGTACAATTGTAATACTGACATTCATTCAAAAGTCTGAAAATTTCAGGAAAGTAGTGTGAGATTTCTTCCTTTTCCATTTCGAGGACTCCGAAACCTTTTATTCCAGGAGTATCGATTATGTAACCACCAAAATCAAGTTCATACATTTCTGAATTTGTGGTGGTGTGTTTTCCTGAAAAATGTGCTTCGGATATTTCTGCTGTCTTTAGGACGATGTTCGATTGCAACGAATTGATGATGGTTGATTTTCCAACTCCCGAATGGCCAGAAAAAACATTGGTTTTATTAGTCATCATTTGTTTTAGCTCATTAATTCCGATTTCGTTTTTGGCTGAAATTTTCAAGCATTGGTAACCAGCCATTTCATATATTTCAATTAGCGAATTCATTGAGGCCATTTGTTCTTCGTTGTAGAGATCAATTTTGTTGAAAATGAGGTGGCATGGAATTCGGTAAGCTTCTGCGGAAACCAAAAAGCGATCAATAAAAGTGGTGGTTGTTACCGGAAATTGTATGGTTACAATCAGAAAAGCCTGATCAATGTTTGCTGCAATAATGTGTGATTCTTTCGATAGATTTGGTGACTTTCGGATGATATAATTGTTACGGGGTGAAATTTTGTGAATTAAGCCAACTACCTGGCTGTCAATTTTATTATCTTCGTTTGATTCAACAATTTCAACATGATCTCCAACCGCAATAGGGTTCGTACTTCGGATACCTTTTAATCGTAAATTTCCTTTGATTCTGCTTTCAATCAAGTTGCCTTCTTCTGTTCTGACGGTGTACCAACTACCTGTTGATTTAATAACAATACCTTTTTTCAATGTATATTTTTGCTTTAAATTAATTCGTTATACTTTCGCAATGCATTTAATATGAATCAAAAGTAGTAAAAATTGTGAAAAGGATTTTAAGCTATAATGTAAATGGAATCCGTTCGGCTATCGGTAAAGGATTATTCGATTTTTTGTTAGGAGTTAATCCTGATATCGTTTGCTTTCAGGAAACAAAGGCTCAGCCCGGGCAAATGCACGAATCTGAGTTTGAAGCATTAGGTTATTTTGGCTATGCTTTGTCAGCGGTTAAGAAAGGATATAGTGGTGTAGCTATTTTCAGTAGAGTTGAACCTGATCTTGTGGTTTACGGCATGGATAATGAGAAATATGACAATGAAGGAAGGGTGATTCGTGCTGATTTTGGCGATGTTTCTGTGATTAGCGTATATTTCCCTTCTGGAACTACCGGTGGTGTCAGACAGGCTTTTAAAATGGATTTTCTTTCTGATTTTCAAAACTACCTTACTAAATTAAGGAAAACGAGAAGTAAATTGATTATTTCGGGTGATTACAATATCTGTAGGTTGTGGATTGATATCCATAATCCTGAAAAACAACAGGATACATCTGGTTTTTTGCCTGAAGAACGCGAATGGTTTGCAAATTTCATAGATGACGGTTATGTGGATAGTTTTCGGGAATTCAATCAAGAGAAACATCATTATTCGTGGTGGAGCTATCGGGCCGGAGCACGACGGAACAACAAAGGATGGCGGATTGATTATCATATGATTACCAGTAATTTAAAAGATAAATTAGTAAATGCTAAAATTTTACCGATGGCTGTTCATTCTGACCATTGTCCGGTTTTAGTTGATGTAGATTTCTGATATGCGTAAAATTTTCACTGTCTTTTGTTTCTTGATTTTATATTTTTCTGCTGAAGCCAAATCGTTGAAAGGTCTTTTAACAGCAAAAAAGGATACAAATTACATTCGAAGTTATTATAATGATTTGATAATCAGATTGTACTCTGGTGAAAAGACTCATTCACTTGATCTGAGTGATTTGAATAGTCCTTATCATTTGAAATACCTTCCTAACGGTTATTTCAACTTGGGTGCCGGCGTTAATTTCAGATCATTTGGGCTCAGTTTGGCTACAAAAGTTCCGATATTTCAAAACAGTGAGTTTAAGCATGGTGAAACCAAACGATTTGGAATTCAGAGTTACATTTACTCAAGTAAGTTTACCGTTGATCTTTTAACGTCTTTTCTTAAAGGATATTATTTGGTTAATTCGTCATCTCATCTTGCTTCATACACGAAAGATAAGGATTACCAAAGACCTGATATTGCTTCAGCAAACATTGGGATTAGTATAAATTATATTTTTAATAATTCTCGTTTTTCGTATCGCGCAGCTTTTAACGATACTGAACGACAAAAAAAAAGTGCAGGTTCGTTAATCGCAGGGGGAAGTATTATTTCTTATCAAACCAAGGCTGATTCTTCGATTGTTCCACGTGAAATTGATCCTAAGTATTTTTTAAAATCAAGAGAAATATCAAAATCTGGCGTTTTGGCCTTTAATGCAAACATTGGATATGCTTATTCTTTGGTATTTCTTCGGAACGGAATATTTACATTGTCGTATATTTTAGGTACAGGTGTTCAGGACAATACGTTTGGTGGGGAAGTGGATAGCGAGATTAATCGGTGGCGATTCAGTATGAATCATTCAGGTCGATTAGGAATTGGTTATCGGTTTAATCGGTATTACCTGCGAATTGGAATTATTCGTTCGACTCAATATACTAACTTGAAATACAATGATTTGGGTATTGGCAATGGAACTAATTTTATGCAAATTTCATTGGGAAAAAGATTTACACTTCGAAAATAAAGATAAAAAAAAGGCCTTCAATGATGAAAGCCTTCTCTATATATGTTAAAATTTTTATTCCCAATCCAGAATAATTTTTCCGCAATTTCCTTCTTCCATTATCCTGAAAGCTTCCTGATAATCATCGGCAGGAAACCGGTGAGTTATCACTGGTGCAATATTTAATCCGTGAGAAAGCATCATTTCCATCTGGTACCATGTTTCGTACATCTCACGACCATATATTCCCTTCATGGTTAAACCTTTAAAGATAAGTTTGCTCCAGTTGATCTGAGTTGATGATGGCAACAAGCCCAATAATGATATTTTGCCACCGTTATACATATTTTCGACCATATCGCCAAAAGCTGCCGAAGATCCGCTGCATTCAAGACCGATATCAAATCCGCCAACCATTCCGAGTGATTTCATGGCATCTTTTATATTTTCTGTGCGAGGATCAATAACTTTGGTTGCGCCCATTTTGAGGGCCAAATTACGGCGATATTCGCTTAAATCGGTACCAACTATATAACGAGCCCCTGCGTATTTGCAAACGGCTGTAGCCATCGCTCCGATGGGTCCACCGATTCCGGTAATTAAAACATCTTCTCCTAGAAGTGGATACGATAGTGCCGTGTGGGTTGCATTGCCCAATGGATCCATTACTGACATTAATTCGTCAGATATCCGATCATCTACTTTCAACACATTTGAAGCTGGTACCGAAACATATTCGGCAAAACCACCATCGCGGTTAACACCGATTCCAACTGTGTGATCACAAATATGTTGACGTCCACGCCGGCAGTTTCGACAAAAACCGCATGAAATGTGTCCTTCAACGGTAACTCTTTCTCCGATAAAAACTCGTGATACTTCCGAGCCTTTTTCGACAACGGTTCCCATGTATTCGTGCCCGATAACCAGTGGGGTTTTGATGGTATTTTGTGCCCATTCGTCCCATTTGTATATGTGCAAATCGGTTCCGCAGATAGCTGATTTTTTGATTTTGATTAAAACATCGTTGGGACCAATAACGGGCATTGGAACATCCGTCATCCAAATTCCTTTTTCCGGTTTAATTTTTACAATTGCTTTCATTGTTCTAGTATGATAAATGTGATACAATATTAATCGGTTCAGAAATGAAAATATAGAATGAAAATCAGTTTATTTCACATTGAGTAATTAATCATAAAAAATAAAGCCGCAAATATATTCATATCAGCGGCTTTATTTTTTATGATGACTATTTTTATTTTTCCTTCTGCCAGATTGATTTCATAGGATATACTTCGAGTTTTTCCACAAATATTTCGCCTCCGGTATTGTAAAGGTATAAGCCGTAAGCTTTATCGCTTGGTGTAAAGCAAGAACTCATCGCAACTTTTCCGTCGTTTGCAAAAATTTCTATTGAACTTCTGTCCAATAGAATATCAAGTTTTAATACTCCGTCAACTGGCTCAACTACAGCCGATTTACCCATACACGCCAGCGTGTTTGTTTTTGTTGTGTAGGTAATTTCCGTTCCGTTGTCTTTCTTGTCCAGACGAACTACAAAGCCAAAACTATCAGCAGTTTTAACTTTAAAACTTCCAATGATGTGTAAACAATCGTCTTTTACACCACGGGCAAGGTTTTTATTGATTCCCGGAATCAGGTTTTTATTCTCCCAAATTTCTCCTTTTGAGTGCAGAAGTTCTATTTCTTTAATGGGTTTTCGAACCAATTTAATACCATCGATGTATTTTTTTAGTGAAAGTTCGCATGGGAAAGTCATTTGGCCTTTAAATGGCATCCCCGGAAATTCGCCGCCTCTCATCCAGGCAATCTGGATCGTTCTTCCATCGCTTTCTGGAATATTGCTCCATGTTTGAGTGGCGTAATAGTTTGCACCAAAATCGCTTTTCATTTTAGGAGTTTCCGCTGTAAATTTCTCACCGTCAAACGAACCAATCAGATAGCTACCATCCCCATCAAACAAAACCCACTTTTTATCGTCGGCTCTACGGTTAACCGATAATTCAACTAAATCGGGACATTCGAAAAAGCCCGGAATATGATTTTTAAATTGCCAATCAGTTAGGTTTTTTGAAGTATAAAATGAAATTCCTTTTTGCGAATCATCATTGTTTGGCTTTCGGTAAATAACCATTACATATTGCTTGCTTGCTTCGTGCCAGAAGACTTTGGGGTCGCGAGCATCATCGGTTGCATCGTACGCAATAATCGGATTTTTATCGTACTTTTTCCATGTTCTTCCTTTGTCGTTACTGTAGGCGAGGCGCTGACCGCATTTAGGACTGGTATAAAACAACAAAATGGTTTTTTCTTCTCCGGATTGCAGGCCAGTTACATTATTCAAATCGACCAAACCGCTTCCCGAAAATTCAGTACAATCTACCGAATCTTTCGAATCATTATCTGGGAAAAGTGCTATTGGCAGGTGTTCCCAGTGTACCAAATCGGTGCTTATGGCATGTCCCCAGTGCATGAATCCCCATTCGTTCCCGAAAGGATTGTACTGATAGAACATATGATATTCACCCTTATAAAAAACTAATCCATTTGGATCGTTGTGCCAGTTTTTTTCAGGGGTAAAGTGAAACTGAGGCCGATAAATTTCATCGAATATTTTAACGGGTTTTTCGGCTGAGGCTGTAATTGAGGCAATGAAAATAAAGAAAACTAAAAAAGGAAACTTCATGGCTAAATTGTTAATGACATCGTAGTTCAGGCAAATATAGATTAAAAAATGTGAATATTTCTGATACTTTTGATTTCAAATTATCCTGAAAATGTTGCTATTTAGTAGGGTTTGGTCTAACTTATTCGGATGTATAGTAGAGTTATTTTTCTTTTTGAAGTTTATAAAACATTGGTATTTAACTGATTTGTAAGATGAGACAATATCTGGTTCTAATTGCATTCCTAATGTCTGTGGAGTTGTGCTATGGACAGGAATTATGGAGGAAAGAAGCCATTAAAATGCCACCATCGGTTTGTTATGCTTCTCCAGAGACCCACAAATCATTTGTAAAACCGCCGGTAAAACTGAAAGCAGGTTCAACAAAAAAGTCTACAATTATTGTCGATTTTGTTGGTTTTCCGGAGGATGCAAAGGTCGCTTTTCAATATGCAGTAACTATCTGGCAAGATTTAATTTATTCTCCTATTCCGATACATATCCAAGCTACCTGGGAGAGCCTTGCTTCGGATGTTTTGGGAAGTTGTTCGCCGTCTGATTACATTCCAAATTTTAATTCTACTCAAATTTGGAATTGCTATTACCCCATTGCTTTGGTTGAAAAAATGCTTGGTCAGGAAGTTAATTCTCCGACTGGTTACGAGATAGAAGCCTCATTCAATAAAGATTTTACAAACTGGTATTTTGGCGTTGACGGCAATACCCCGACAAACAAATATGATTTTGTTTCAACGGTTTTGCACGAACTGACTCATGGGCTAGGTTTTCACGGTTTCTTTTATTCGGATGGGAGAGGTCGCGGAGGATATGGTACTGATGGCATGAGTGCTATTTTCGACCAAAGTGTAATCAATCAAAATTCAGAAAAACTGGTTAATACAAAGCTTTTTACAAATCCTTCAGTTAAATTGCATCAAACCTTTACTTCCGGATGGCTTAGTTTTAGCACCAAGCTAGATTTAGATTCTTTGCCCAGACTTTACGCACCAACGACCTGGGATAGCGGTTCGAGCATTTACCATTTGAACGATGATACCTATCCAACTGGTGATCCCAACTCATTAATGACACATGCAATGGGGAAGGGTGAGGCCAATCATAATCCAGGACCAAATACGCTGGCGATTATGTATGATATGGGTTGGAAATCGATTTCAATTAAACATACGCCGATTAAAGATATTGAATATGTTACTGCTCCAATCAATTTTGAAGCGAAAATTGAGAGTGATTATGATCTGGATTCAACCAAATTGTACCTGATTTACTCATCAACCAAATTTGTAAAAAAGGATTCCGTTCGTTTGATACCAACAAGTACTCCCGCCATTTTCAATGTAAAAATAAAACCTACCCAAACAGGCGAAATTCAGTATTATTTTTCGGCCAGAGACGTAAAGAAAAGAACATTTGTATTTCCATCCAATTCGCCAACAAGATACCTGGCTTTTACAATTGGAATTGATAAAACCGCGCCAGTCATAGCACATGATCCAATTAAATTTCTTTTATCATCAAACCCAACGGCAAAAATTACCGCTATTGCAACTGATAATATTGGAATAGAGTCAGTTAAAGTGGCTTACTTTGTTAACGGTGGACTAATTCAGAATTTGGTTTTGGTCAATGATTCAGCTGATCGGTACATCGGAGAACTGACTTTCCCAAAAGGATCAGTCAAAGGTGGAGATATTGTCAGTTACCGGATTGTTGCCACCGATATTTCTTCACAAAGCAACAACGGATATTTGCCTTTAACTGGTTATAACACCTTTAAAATTGAAGGAATTCAAGATCCGGTTGAACGGTATGTTACAAATTTTGATGCATTGAATCCCGATTTTATTGGTTCCGATTTTACTATTTCAAGCGTAACCGGATTCGACAGTCCGGCGTTGAATTCAGCGCATCCATACCTAAGTCCGGATGCGGATAATTCTGAGTTTAATTTTAGTACTATTTTGAAATATCCAATCATTCTGAAAAAGGGAAAGATGACTTTTGATGAAATCGCATTAGTAGAACCAGGCGAAGCCGGTTCTAAATTTAGTGACGAAAATTTCTGGGATTACGTGATAGTTGAAGGTTCTAAGGATGGTGGAATCACCTGGAAACCTTTTGCTGACGGGTATGACAGCAATTTGCAACCGTCGTGGCTCAAGTTATGGAACAGTTCAATGTCGGGAAATAACAGTACGGCGATGCCCACCAAAGATTTGCTGGTGAAGCACGAAATCAATATGCTGGCCAATGGAAATTTCAGCATGGGCGATGTTATTTTGGTTAGGTTCCGGTTATTTTCCGATCCATATTCGCATGGGTGGGGCTGGATCGTTGATAATCTGGCTATTCAGGATTGGGAAACGGCTGTCAGTCCTACGCTTCTATCTTCAGGAGAAGTGATTTGCTTTCCGAATCCGGCAACAAATCAGTTAAATATCCAGATTAGTGCAAAAAATACAATCCAGAGTTTGATTTTGAAGGCATATAACTCTTCAGGAAAGCAGGTTTATATTCAGGATTTCCCCGTTGAATCTAATTTGTTTCAAGCGGTAATAGATGTGAGTAGTTTTATACCTGGCCTATATTTATTTACTTTCGAACCTGAAAAAGGACAGGTAATTACACGTAAAGTAATAATTCAATGAAGATGAATTGGAGCTGGCAATTTTAAATATTTGGTAAGCTTCAGAACGTAAAAATCAGTTTATTAATGGTTTATTGAAATTAATTACGGATACGTAGTTCTTTTTCTTTCCTGAAATTTTGATTTGAAATAAAAACTCTATATTTGCTCACATATTGAAAGCAAAATGAAACGTACAGGTAACAACAGTTTTTATTATTGGTTTTATTACTTCTGTTCTCAAATCGGGATCGGCTGGTAATATCTTGTTGTTACAAAAAGATATTTTACAAAAGGGTCCCGTGTTTAACGGGGCCCTTTTTCATGAACAGCCCCCTTCCCGTTCCCCCAAGGGGGAAGGCTCTTGAGGTACTCGTGGAGTAATACGCTATTGATATAGCAATCATTTAAAATAATTGCTTTTTTTAAGCCTCCCCTTTCGGGGGAGGTTTGGAGGGGGCTAAATTTACAAATAATGAAACTTACAGTTATTGGTTTGGGACTGATTGGCGGGTCGATGGCAAAAGACCTTCGGAAAGCCAGGTTTACACGGGAAATTACTGGTGTGGATGCCAATCTTGATAATGCACAGGAAGCGCTTCGTTTGGGAATAATCGACCGAATTGATACGCTTGAAAATGCAGTTCCTAAGGCAGATATGGTGATCATTGCCATTCCGGTTGATAAAGTTTTAGATGCGTTGACCAAAGTTCTTGATTTGATTTCGGACCAGACTACTGTAATTGATGTGGGTTCGACTAAAAAGCTGATCGCTCAGGCTGTTGAAAATCATCCGAAACGAAGAAATTATATAGCGGCACATCCGATGTCGGGTACTGAAAATTCAGGTCCAACTGCTGCTTTGGAAGGATTGTTCGAAGGTAAAATCAACATCATATGTGATCAGGAAAAATGTGGTCCGCAACATCTGGCATTTGCCGAAAAAGTATTTCAGGTGTTGGGCATGGATATCGCATACATGACCGCCGATGAGCAGGATCACAGCACGGCCTTTATCTCACATCTTCCACATGCCGCTGCTTTTGCGCTGGCCAATGCCGTGCTTGATAAAGAGGACCGTGAGATTATTTTCGATCTGGCGAGTGGAGGATTTAACTCGACGGTTCGTTTGGCCAAGAGTTCTCCTGAAATGTGGGGTCCAATTTTTCAACAAAACAAGCAATACATTGTTGAATCGCTGGATGTTTACATCAAACACCTGAAAGCTTTCCGGAAAAGTATTGAATCAGATCCCGAAGAAATGATGGCTTTAATGAAAAATGCCAATCGTATTCGCGGAATTTTAGCCGGAGATGGCGATTCGCTCGTAAAAAATGAAAAGACAATAGTTAAACTTTATACCAAATAATCATGGCGTTAGAATTAGAAATTAACCCAATTAAGCACTGGTTGCCACAAATTAACAACCCGCTTATTATTGCTGGTCCATGCAGCCTCGAAACCGAAGAGCAGGCTATGGATACTGCCAGACAACTTGCAAAAGATCATCGTATATTCGTATATCGTGGTGGCGTTTGGAAACCTCGCACCCGTCCCGGAAGCTTCGAAGGTATCGGAAGCATTGGCCTGAAATGGTTGCAGATGGTTCGTGAAGAAACCGGAATGCCTGTTGGAACTGAAGTAGCCAATGCGCAACATGCCGAGGAAGCCTTGAAGGCTGGCCTTGATGTGCTGTGGATCGGTGCACGCTCAACGGCTAGTCCATTCGTAGTTCAGGAGATTGCCGATGTGGTAAAAGGTACTGATGCTGTAGTGATGGTAAAAAATCCAGTCAATCCTGACGTTCAACTTTGGGTTGGAGCGTTCGAGCGACTTAGTCAGGCAGGTATCAAAAACCTGGTGGCCATTCACCGCGGTTTTACACCTTTTCGCGAAACTGAATACCGGAACTACCCGAACTGGAAAACTGTGATCGAATTGCGCCGTATCATGCCCAATTTGCCCATTATCTGTGATCCGAGTCACATAGGTGGCAAACGCGAATATTTGTACGACATTAGCCAGAAAGCCTTCGATATGGGCATGGAAGGGTTGATGATCGAGTCGCATCGCGACCCGTCGTGCGCCTTGAGCGACAAAGAGCAGCAGCTCACTCCGGTCGATCTGGCCAAATTGCTCGATCGTTTAATTATTCGTAATGTAACAACGGATAATAAACTGTTCGAAAATCAATTGGAATTGCTTCGAAACCGTATTGATGCACTCGACCGCGAATTGCTTGAAACACTTTCATCTCGTATGGAAATTGCCCGTCAGATTGGTCAATATAAGAAAGAGAACAACGTAACTGCATTTCAGGTTGGCCGTTTTGCTGAATTGATGGAGAAACGCATGAAACTGGGCGAAAGTCTCAATCTGGATCGGAATCTGGTTCAATTGTTATTCCAACACATTCACGAAGATTCGGTACGCATGCAAACCGAAATTATGGACAGGGAATAACCTCCTTCGACAAGCTCAGGCGTCATTCCTTAGCGTCATTGCGAATGAAATGAAGCAATCTGTTGTTCTATGGATTGTAGGGTCAACCCTACATGGTTGACGAATAAAATACCAAAATCCGGTCAGGAATTTTTCCTGACCGGATTTTTTATGCTGGAATCAACAAAATCACCCTATAGTAGATACTTCAAAAACATCCGTTCATAGGCTAAATTCTACCATTCATAATGAATTTCAGTCATTTCAGTAAAATTCCTTTTCCTTTTTAATTTATACTTAACATTTAGCTGTAACTTGTATGTAGATTAGGCATTGCGTTAGGCATCAGATCATCATGATTTTATTCCATAACCTGTTTATTCCAAAATCAAACATTTTTCAAACATTTTAAACTGATTTGTTATGTCTTCGTTAAGCGATTACAATGAACTTTTACCCGTTATTCAGGCTATCAGCCCTGAAAAAACGGTATCGCCCAACATTCCGGTTGATGTTTTTGTTCAGGAAACTGAAGATCAATATCACTGGTGTATCGACGATCAGGCAGCTTTAACCCATGCAGGCTTAGACTGGAATCTGGTAACCAGTCTACCCACCCGTGCCGGCGCTTGTCGCGAAGCACAGTCGCTCTGGAACAAAGAGCGAAATACCCGTGAAAAATCTGA
>JBBQXI010000003.1:0-31914 GCA_038209805.1 Bacteroidales bacterium
GTGCTGGTGCATACGTTCTTTCAAAACTTCAGGAGAAACATCTTTCCCATCGGCGTCAATGAAGAACCAGCGTCCTATTTGGGAATGCCAGATCAGGCAGTGTCCGGTTACAGCCTGTTTGTTTTTTTCGCCAAAAGCCACAAACTTATCGGCATCGTCCCAATTATATCGGTTTTCTTCCGGATGGATCGGCTGTGGTTTCATACAATTTTCAGGAACTATTGCGCTGAATTCCTTTGCGATAAGTTCCGTTTCTATAGGGTTAACACCATTGACTTGTTGCGGATTGACGGCTACTCCAAACAGAAATTTACCTTTGGTAGCCTCAGCCAATGTTTTCTGAGCTTTTGTGTTTACTGATGTCAGTAAAACCAAAGCTGTAACGGCAATAACATGTTCGATTTTCATGTATTTACTATTTATTTTTTACGTTGATTATACCTTTCCCTTTCGGCGTATTTTCAGATCTTCTTCGATTTTCACTTCCATTTTCTTGTCGATAACATAGAAGAAAAGCAGGCCGACACCCAGAAGGAATGGAATTGACGGATAGATGCTTACAAGCATTTTTGCCCCTTCGGAAACCGAATGCGGTTGAATAATCTCTTGCCCTGCAACCGCACTTTCCTTGGCAATATATCCGTATAATCCTAAAATCCAAGTAAGCAAAGCGCCTCCAATGGAGAGTCCGGCTTTTAGGCCTACCATCATTGCTGAAAAGATAATTGCTGTTGCCCGGCGGTTTGTTTTCCATTCTGAATAGTCGGCAACATCGGCAATCATGGCCCAAAGAACAGGAATGGTAATGCCATAGAAAAAACCATGCAGAATTTGCGAACCAAACATCAAAAGCACATTTTCAGGTTTGAAAAAAATGAAAATCAGGACAAAAAAGGTAGCTGCAAGCAATCCATACTTATAAACATCGCGTTTACCATATTTATCGGCAAGGCCTTTTGAAAATGAGATTCCAACAATCATGAAGATGATACCTCCGGCGTTAAACAAACCAAAACCGGCAGCGGCAGGATCCGAACCAAAGAAGTTGATTCCTAAATCGGACAAGCCAGCAATTACAGGACTAATAAAATTAGCCAGGGCGGCCTTATCCACATAGTTATTAAAATAGTACACATACGATCCACCTTTCATGGAAAGGGTAATGAAAACCAAAATGGTTAAGCTGAGCATGATAAGCCAGGGCCTGTTCTTCATCAAATCGGACAGGTCATCTTTAATGGATGACTTTTGCTCAATCGAAGGAACAATTCGCTCTCTTGTTGTAAAGAAAGTGATAAGTAACATGACTGTACCAACGATAGCCATCCAGGTCATTACGGTTTCAATACCGGCTGCCTTATCCCCGTGACCGGCATAAATAATAATCGGCAACATAAACACCTGCACAAAGAACTGGGCAAACATTACCGCCACAAAACGGTACGACGAAATGCTGTTCCGTTCGCCCATATCGCCTGTAATTACGCCGCTCAAAGCCGAGTATGGTAAATTACTTGAAGCATACAACATCAGCAAAAAAGAATAAGTTACCGCCGCGTAAATTAATTTCCCTTTGTACGAAAAATCTGGTGTCGAAAACGCAAGTAACGCAACTACACCCAAAGGAACGGCTGTGTAAAGAATCCAAGGCCTAAATTTGCCCCACTTCGAATTGGTCCGGTCGGCCAATACTCCAATGATTGGGTTAAAAATAAAGGCAGCAGTCAATCCAACAGCAAGCATTATTATGGATGCATCGGTACTTTTCAACCCATAAATGTCGGTATAGAAATAAGCCAGATAGGTAATTAAGGTCTGGAAAACCAGGTTAGCGGCTAAATCGCCTAAACTGTATCCAATTTTCTCGAATACTGAGATTTTTTGTGAAGTTGAATTCATTTCTTTAATTGTATTGGTTTTTAAATTTTAGCACAAGCGTATTTAGTTATGATTCTTTAAATTGAATTTCTGTTTCTTAAGTTCGTCCAACTTATGAATGGGCCGGTCAAGCTTTTCAGGAATGGGTTTATTCGAAAAAGTCTGGAAGTACAACAGACAGGCATCGCGCCACCAAACTGCTTCTTTTTCCTGAATTGCCAATTTTTGCTGAACTTCCTTGAATCGCTCTTCGTCGATTTTTCCTTCTTGGTTGTCCCATGTTTTCTGAAACGATTTTACCGAACTAACTCCGGAACTGTACTTGTAGCACAATTCGTTCCAAAGGTTGTTGCCGTTTGGAAGGACGTAATTCCAGGATAAATGATGAAACCACAGCAGGTAAATTTCGGGGCAGGTTGCCACATTATCGTACAGCGAACGCAATGGCTCGGCATATTGTCCAACCGCATTACTTCCGGTCGAAGTCCGGTCGAACCCAATTCCGGCGGAATCAGCTTTGTGATAATAAGATGGCATCCAGTCAGGACGAGCTCTTGGAATGGCGCACCAGGGTTCCGGCCCGTAATGATGATCCCAGCCCATCAGGTGGTGCAAGCCCATTGGAGTCATGTAATTAACTACCGCTTCGCGCGATTGCATCATCATGCCACCAACTTCTGAAACAAATTGCGGATCGCGAGAAAACGTTTGTTCAATCCACTCGGTAGCAATTTCGCTCGACGATAATTTGTTGTTCCAGGCTAAACGCCCAAAAACATACCAGTTTGCCTGATTAAACTGATGACCACACCAGTTTATATCTTCTCCAATATTTGCCACACCCGCAATTGCAGTTACTTTATTATGAAACAGAGATCCATCGGTAACACTGGCAACAGTTGAATTTTTGCCCAAAACATAGGTATCGGCATCCAAACATTCTTCGAACAAAGATCCGAGATAAGCCAAATGATTATTCATCCCGAGGTATTCTTTGGTTATCTGGAATTCGGGCATCAAATTTGTGTTTTTCATGGCACCGAATAATGGGCTAAACGGTTCGCGGGGTTGGAAATCAACTGGTCCGTTTTTCACCTGAATAATCACATTCGATCTGAATTTTCCATCCAAAGGCGTAAACTCTTTATAGGCTTGTTTGGCGCGGTCGTCCCCATCAGGATTATATACAAAAGCACGCCACATCACAACTCCGTTGTGCGGATCTAGTGCGTCGGCTAACATATTTGCGCCATCGGCATGGGTGCGACCAAAATCCTGCGGCCCTGGCAAACCTTCCGAATTGGC
Organism: Bacteroidales bacterium; assembly: GCA_038209805.1. Lineage (GTDB taxonomy): Bacteria > Bacteroidota > Bacteroidia > Bacteroidales > Prolixibacteraceae > Aquipluma. The sequence goes on from JBBQXI010000003.1 coordinate 3,184, forward strand.
TTTCACCAAAAAACCACCAAAATCTGGAATTGATGCATAAATTTCATCCGCTTTCTTTTTCCACCAATCCTGTACATTTCTATCCAATGGATCGGATGTTGGTAACCCACCCAACTTGGCTGGCGATGAAAAATTAACTGCCAGATAGACCCGAATTCCATAAGGACGGAAGTTATCGGCCAAAACTTTAACCTTGCGCAGGTATTCGGAGCTTAAGATTTTGGGGCTTGCATTCACATTGTTCAAAACGGTTCCGTTTATACCAATCGAAGCATTAGCCCGGGCATAAATTTCATATTTGGGACTGATTTTCTCAGGCAGTTCTTCCCATTTCCAGATCGAATGACCGGCATATCCGCGTTCGACGGTTCCGTCCAGATTATCCCAATGATTAAGTATCCGCCGATTATAGGAAGGTTTCTCTTTCAAATTTAAATCGGACAACTGATGCCCTTGCTGCATTTGCCTGATCAACTCAAAAATACCGTACAACAGTCCGATATCTTGATTTGCGGCCAGAAGCAGGATTTTTCCACCTTTAAAATTAATGCTTCTCAGAACAAAACCTTCTTCTCCACATAAACGAAGCATGTCGCCCGAAATAAATTGGCGAACCGATTTGTCTTTCAAAGTTCCAATTATCAATGTGTTTGCCTGAATCTTACCGCTTTTGGATAGACCTTTCCCTAACAAGCCTTTGAGTGCTTCATTGAGCTCTGAAACTGCGATTTTTCTGGTAGGGCTATTGGTTTCAAAAGTTACAAATTTAAGCTGTTGAGAATACTCCTTTGATAAAGCATCGGTCAAAGCTTTATAGCGAAGCCAAAGCTCTGAACCATCTTCAGCAAAGATGAAAATGGGAAGCAAAATACTTATAAATAAAATCAAAATAGGTCTCATGTTCTGTTCTGTTTTTATGGCTCGACCACAATATAGCTGAGTGCAATCAAAAACTGCCATTTTAAAGTTTTAAAAACTTACTTTGCTGAGAACCCCAATAATCTGGGGTTCAAACCTCCGATCAAAAGAAATGGCATAACGCAATCTTTTGTTGGCATTAAAGTTCAGACTTGGTGATACCAAAACCAACACTAAAAATTCGCCAGTCGTCTCAAAATTAATAGTATATTCCAAATAAACTGAATCTCTTTCTGTAAAACATACGTTTTGCGGAAAAGTAGTTATCGCCGGGCCGGTTTTTCCCAAATCAGGAACGTATCTTCTTCCGTAGTGAAAGGCGATGCAGGCAATCCTTCCTTGTTACAAAGGTTTGCACCAACAGGATTGTCGGCCCAGGCGTAACGAACGATTTCAGGTTTAACTAAGGTATCGCTCCACACGATTATTTTATTCCTTTTGATTTTGGCATTGCCCCACACAAATTTACCATCGGCACCGGCAATGGCGAAATGCGTCAATTCCTGACCATTGTTAGTGGTTAATCCGCTTCCACAGTTGGTAAAAGCAAGCTCAATTTTGTTTCCAACGATTTTCATCGATTGATAGGTAGGCCCTGATGCGACAACTTTTCTGTCTCCGTAGGCTAACTTTTCGGCAGCCAGAGCAAGGCGTTGACCAACCTCTTTTTTCCGCAGCGGATGAATGTCGTTCCATTCGCCCAAACCAATGGTCACTGCCATGGCGGTATTGGGTACCGAAAGTAATTTAAGTTGTTGGTCGCGCATAGTCGCCCAATCGCCCTCTGAGGGTTCATTTTTCGGTTCCAAAAAATCGGGAAGCTGTACAAATAAGAATGGAAGTTTACCTTGCCCCCAGAGTTTTCGCCATTCGCCAATGAGTGTTGACATTACCGATTTATACTCTGCTGCCCGAATGGAATTGGATTCGCCCTGATACCAAACCATTCCTTTCAATGTATAGTTTATCATCGGGTAAAGCATGGCATTATACAATCCGAGTGGTTTTCCGGGGAAAAAGGTCGATGCCGGGCAGGGGGCACATTCCGCCCCAATGTTATATTTCCAATTTCCTTTGAGGTCAAAGGTCATTCCATTAACGGTCAGTTGGTAGGGTTTGTCTTTGATAAAAGCTCCGATGCCCGATTGACTAATTACCTTGATGGTGATATAGTTTTTGCCGGTTTTCAAGATACCGGGAGCCACATTGTATCGGCGAGGTGGGTATTGGTAGGTCACGTTCCCAACAAAAGTGCCATTCACAAATACCGAATCGCTGTCGACAATGCGACCAAGTTCCAAAAGCGCTGATTTGCTGGAGCAATTATCAGGCAGGTCTATCTGTTTCCGGAACCAAACAACTCCGTTTTTGAAATCCATTCCAGCCTCGGCAAACGACGATGGAAGCTGAAAATCGGGCCAAGACGAATCGTCGAGCGACGGGTTGAACCAAGGGACACTATTTCTGCCAAGGTCGTTTTTACTGAGTTCTCCAAACCATTTGGTCTGAGACTCTTTTTCAGAAACAAGCAAGTTGCGCAGGTAAGCGGTATCAGAAAGCTGTTTGGCAATTTGGTATTGTTCAGGAAAAGCTTTTAGCGATTCTTCGCTGATCCAGCTTTCGGCACTCGATCCGCCAGCCGCACATTGGATAATCCCTACCGGAACTTTATATTTTTTGTATAAATCGCGGGCAAAGAAATAGCCGACAGCGGTATATTTCAGTATATTCTGAGGATTAGACTCTTCCCATTTTCCACCTGAAATATCATCTTGTGGTTTGTTATAATTCCATCGTACAGGCACCTGAAAAAGCCTGATGTTTGGATTTGTGCAGGTTTCAATCTCCTTTCCGTAGAGAACTGCAACCCGGCTCATAGGCAGTTCCATGTTCGACTGGCCGGAGCAGAGCCAGACATCGCCAAAGAGAATGTTTTTTAATTTTATAATGTTGCTGGCCGATATTTCCATATTGAAAGGTCCACCGGCCTTCTGCGCCGGAAGGACAAATTTCCACTTCCCATCAGTTGTGGCAATGGTTTCGAATGTATGGCCATTAAAACTTAGTTTGACTTTTTCCCCTGAATTTGCCCAGCCCCAAATATTTACCGGGGTTTCGCGCTGAAGAATCACCCCATCGCTAACCAATCTGGGCAGACGCACCTGACCTGATAAAGTCTGAGTACTTATTAACGAAATTGCAAGTATAAGAATGTAGAAAAATCTTCGTCTCATATTGTTTTATGGTTTCTGATTCGTATCAATTGTTCATCAAAACATTCATCAAGCGCGTAATATCCAAGACTGTATAGTTACAAAAAAACTAACTTCCCAGCAAAACACATGGATGCTGAGAAGTTAGCGTATTAGTATAAAACTTAATAATTATCCAGACAATTAATATCCAGGATTTTGATAAGCAGCCTTTTCATCGGCTGATGCATCCAGATTATCAATTTGTCCCTGCGGAATTGGGCGCAGATAAAGATGATGTGTTGCATCATTCAATAGATCTGTTCGAGTTACTTTAACCGGTGTATGGTCATTAAGAGCTTTTCCGCAAATAGCGTAAGTGCCTGAAAGTTCTTCCCATTTTTGAGTACGCACCAAATCATACCAGCGATAACCTTCGCCATAGTATTCGCGCGAGCGTTCAGCCAGAATGTAGTTAACATCGATAGTTGCAGGTGTTGCAGCTATCATAGCAGCACTGTTATCCTGAACTTTAGCCACATTTCCACCGTTACTCCAACGCCACTTTCCTGCACGTGCACGAATCACGTTAATTAATCCTTTGGCGCTTCCATCTGTTCCGGCTACAGCTTTTATAACTGCACCCTTCACTGCAGCTTCGGCAGCGATAAAGTAGAGCTCAGAGAATTTAGCAATGACGTAAGGTCGTGTACTTCCGGCATTCGGTGATCCTAAACCTACACCATTGTCGGTACGGTAAGGACCAAGTTTCCAAAGACCCGGATATACCAGCCTGCTGATGGCGTTGGGTGATATCACATAATCAGCCCGATCTGGCAATACACCAGCACCTATATTGCTACTAAAGGTAGTATTAGAATAATCAATAGTCCCTGCCGGCTCACTGTCCAGAAAAGTTAGGATTGCATCACCTGGGGCAACCAACATATTGTTTGCATTAAACAAAGTTGCATTAGTTACACCAGCTTTATTCCAGTTACCACGGTATACGGTTGTAAAAGTACCATCGTAGCGCGAATCATTAGTCTTGTCGGCGAAGGTATTTGTAAATACGCCGATAGGTGGAGCCATACGTACCCATGGACGACCTAATGCCTGTGCGGCTTCACGCTGAACCGAATTAACAGTAGTTTTTGCACTCCAATTGGTCTTAGAACTTGTTATACCTGTGTAATTCCATGTCATAAACCAACCTGCATAGTTAGCTCCATTACCTCCTGATTCATAACTAAGACTAGCTCCGTTGTATAATTCGCTCGTCTGGGTGTGATCAGCGTACAATATATCTTCTTTGTGGTAGTCGTTTGAGGCTACGTTAACGTCATAATATGTTGCCTGTAAAGCGTAATTTGTCCCTGCAAGGCTAATGCCATCAGTCGCCATATCGTATGCCATCTGAAAATACTGTGCTGCAGTTTTTCCATTAGGGTCGGTTCTGTCAGAAGTCGGATAAGTAGGAATGTTATTTGGATTTTGAAGCCACCATGCGTAAGTAAGGTAAGCTTTTGCCAATAACAAGCGGGCTGCTGTTTTGGTTGCACCACCAACTACACGTGGGGCATCTGGCAAATCGGTTACTGCTGTCAACAAGTCAGGGAATATACCTTTGGTATAGACCTGCGGTACTGTGTTACGTACAGAAGTTCTAACAGTTGAAGTGTTGAACTTTAATTCACCTGAACCCAAATCCAAAGGCACACCACCATAAGTTTGTACAAGTAAAAAATAATCGAATGCACGGAAGAATCTGGCTTCGGCTATTATCGCGGCAGAAACAGTTCCTAGCGCAGTTCCATTTTCAATAACACCACTAGCGGTATTAATATTCGAAAATGTACCCCAAACCACTCCGGCATCGTTTTGTGTAGGAGTAAGCAATCCTTTACCTGATAAATCTTGATAAGCAAAGGTACTACCATCACCACTCGCTCCCCAGGTTGCTTCGTCAGTACCGGTTTCGCAATGATCTAAGTAATATCCATTGCCATACAATTGACGCAGATGTTGGTACATCCCTGTTATTCCTCCCATAATACCTGCCTGAGTTTTGAAATAATCAGGAGAATAAATAGCGCGTGGCTGTTCATCCAGAATATTTGAACACCCAACCATGAACATTATCAGCAGTGCTGAACCTATAGTTCTTATATGTATTCGTTTCATTATTTTAGTTTTTAGAATGTTACATTAATACCAACCAAGTAGTTGCGTGTTGTAGGCGTATTGACTGCTATTGTCAGCAAACGTCTCTGACTGTAAGACAATGGTACTGCAGCATTTTCGTTGCCATACGAGTTGGTTTCAGGATCCATACCTGATTCTTTGGTATAAGGCGAGAACAATACAAATGGGTTTTCCACAGTACCGTATAGCCTAATTTTTTCAATGCCAGCAATTTTTAGCCATTTAGGATTAACGTTGTACCCAAGTGTTATGGTACGTACCTTCAGATACGATGCATCAAAGTAACCCAAGGTACTGGCATATTTAGGATTATCACCACCAACCCCGTTAGGTTTTGGATACTTGGCTCCTGTATTGGTCGTTGTCCAATAATCCACCTTCACGTTGTTTCCAGATCTTGTGTTCAGATTATTAAGGTAACTTGCACCACTATATAAGGTACTCATGACAATACCTCCACTTTTAAATGAACCAATAACACTAAGATCGAATCCTTTATAAGCTACGCGGGTATTGAATCCACCCTGAAAATCAGGAGTTATATCCATAATTTGACGATCAGCAGGTCCAATCGATCTGGTAGGAGTACCATCTGTGTTGTATGTGCCAGTATATAGTACCTTAATCATACCAACATTTCCACCTGGTTCAAGTACACTTTGGTACTTATCATCGGCTTGCCAGAGTCCAATTTTTTTATAGTCATAGATTGCATCGATTGGGTGACCCTTAAACCACGAGTTTCCTTCATCTCTATCAGCTCCTGAAGCAAGGGCTAACAGTTTATTGTGGTTTGTATATACGTTTACACCAACCTCCCAAGTCCAGCCATTCAAGTTATTTAATATCAATCCATTAAGTGAAAGTTCAAAACCCTTATTCCCAGTTTCGCCTACATTGGCCATATAAGAACTCACTCCCGATGAAGAAGGCATCCCTACACTTAGAAGAACATTTTTAGTGTTCATTGAATAATACTCAGCGGTACCTGACAAGCGATTTTTCAGGATAGTAAAGTCAACACCAAAGTTATACGTGGTTGAGAATTCCCAACCTAATTTTGGATTAGGTAAATTTGTTACAGAGAAACCTGTGGAATATGTTGAGCTTCCAAAGTTGTATGGATTAGCCGACATCAAACCCAGTGTTTTATATGGATCAACAGCTTGATTGGAAGTTTGTCCGTACCCTGCACGAAGTTTTAAATTATCCAACCATCCTACATTTTGCATAAACGATTCCCTTCTGATATTCCAGCCTAAAGAAAGAGCTGGATAAGAATGCCATTTATGTCCCTCGGCAAGTCTTGACGAAGCATCAGAACGGAATGTCGCACTCAACATGTAACGATCGTCGTAAGAATACATCACACGTCCCATATAAGAGATCAATCCACTCTGTGTATATAGCTGATTATTTGGATCAACCGTAATATCAGTTGAGGCAGCTCTTCCTAAATTATAGAATTGGAAGAAATCAGCAGGAAGATTTTTTGCAGCAACCTGAGACTTAAAGTAAGTAGTCTGTTCTGCAGAATACATGGCAACCGCATTAATTTTGTGTTTTTCAGCAAATGTGTGGTCGTAGGTCAATAAGTTTTCAACTGCCCAGTTTGTGGTATGCTCGTTGCTAATATTAGCAGTCGAAGGGTTTGTAGGTGTACCGCTAAATACGCCAATTCCAGTATAGTTACCATAATTGCTTTGACGGTAGTTCAAGCCCAGATTTACGCGAGCTTTTAATCCTTCTACACCAGGAATTTTTACTTCACCGAACGCACTGTTGTATGAACCGTATGCTCTGGTCTGATCGATATATTGATCGCCTAAAGCTTCAATAGTTGATCTTGTAGAAACCCATTGAGCGCCGGAAGTTGACTCTTGAATCCGGGTTTTTAATGTCCCGTCAGCATTATAAATATTGGCAATTGGCGATCTGGCCAAAGCATTGCCTACTGCACCAAGATTGTTGCCATTATTTACTGAATAATTGCTGTTTGTGGAGAAGCCGAAATGTAAATATTTACCTATTTCCTGATCAAGAGAAGCGCGAAAAGAATATCGGCTAAAATTCTGCAATGGTATAACTGCTTGATCTTTAAAATAACCTAAACCAAAATTATAACTACCTTTTGCGCTACCGCCAGTAACACCCAAATCATGATTTGTTACCGTACCATTTTTATATAGCATATCTTGCCAATCTGTATTTACATCATCTGCTTCATCCAACGTATTTTTGAATTGATTGGATGCAGCGCGAAGAGCAACAAATTCGGGTCCATTCATCATTGGGTATTTAGCAAAAACTGTTCTCACACCTTCATACCCGTTGTAAGTAACATGAGCATCTTGTCCTTTTTGCCCTTTGTTACTAGTTACCAAAATGACACCATTGGCGCCACGTGAACCGTAAATAGCAGTTGCTGAAGCATCCTTCAAAATATCAATACTTTTAATATCGTCAGTACTGATGTCACTTATGGATCCGGCAAATGGGATACCATCGAGCACCACCAACGGGTCGTTACTTGCATTCAACGAACGTGTACCACGAATACGAATTTGCATTGAGGAGCCCGGTTTGGATGAAGTTTGAGACATTTCTACCCCAGACACCCGTCCTTGTAAGGCCTGCGAGATGTTTGAGGATGGTACATCGCGTAACTTATCCCCACCCATTGAGGCGACCGAACCAGTTACTGATTCTTTTCGTTGAACACCATATCCAACAGCTACAACTTCTTCGATACCAATAGATTCTTCAACCAAAGTTACATTAATAACAGTTCGGCTACCCATAGCAATTTCCTGAGCTTTCATTCCCACAAAAGTGAATTGCAAAACTGCACTGGTCGAAATATTTGCCAGCGTGTACTTCCCATTCGAATCAGTGATTGTTCCGTTGGTTGTACCTTTTACCACTACCGAGACTCCAGGTAATGGACCTCCTGCAGTGTCATCCACTTTACCCGTCACAGTCCTTTGTTGTTGGGCAGTATTCACAGATTCGGCAGGTGAAAGTATAATCTTCCGATCTATAATCGAATAACTTACATCAGTACCTAAAAAGAGTGATTTTAGTACCTCTTCAATCCCTTCATTTCTAACACTAATGGAAACTATACGATTGGCATCAATCAGTTTTTCATTGTAAAGAAAGAAGAATTCAGTCTGATTTTCAATCCGATCGAGTACATTAACAAGTTCGGTATTCGAAATATCCATCGAAAGTTTCGTTTTCTGCGAATAGGCTTCATTAGCACGAGTTTGCAGAAAGCCGACTAGCAAAAGAATGATTGCAATACGCATAATTAGTAAAGTTTTCTTCAGAGAATGATATAGCAATCCCCTGAATGGTTCATTTTTTTTCATAAATTTGAATGTTTTATTAATAAAAAAGTCTGAAAAGATGTTTTTTAAAGGAGATCGTTGGCGCGGTTTCCTTTTTTATTTACATTTCATTTAAGTACCGTTTTTCTTCATGTTAGTTTGTTTTTTTGTAGATTATTTTTGTTTAATTCTTTTATATAAAATCACTTTTTCTTTTTCATAAGTTCCATCCTGAAGTTGCTGACGCGGGCTTATCTTGTAATCTATTGGAGATGTCATGCTAAGTAACTTGAGCACTTCTTCCAATGAGTCGTCCTTGAAAGTGGCGCGAAATGAAAAATGCACTAAATCATGATCCGCAATTTCTACTTTAACATCATACCAACGCTCAATTCTTCTGGCTACTTCAGCCATATTGTCCCCTCTAAAAATAAGCTTACCATCAGTCCATCCTTTATACTTCGAAGGGTCAACTGTGTTAATTTCAAGCTTATTATCCTGAAGTACGAGCCTTTCCGAAGGTTTCAAAATGACTTCATCCGATTTTATTTTGTCTGAAAACTCCACCTTGCCGTTCTGCAAAACGACTTCTACATATTTCTCTTCGCCATAAGCGCTAACATTGAAACTTGTACCTAAAACTTTAATTTTAGAACTCCCTGCGCTAATTTCAAAAGGTCGCTTCTCATTGTGAAATACATCAAACCAGGCTTCTCCTTCAAGAGCCACTTTTCTGTTTTCACTAAACGGCAGCGAATAAGTGAGTTTAGAACCACTATTAAGCCAGCCAGTTGTTCCATCAGGTAAATTGAACGCTACTCTCGAACCCATCGGGGCATATATTTCTGAATTTACCACTTGGTCAGCAACCAGCACATGAGGATTGTTGTTTAAATAAAAGTAGAAGCTTCCTGCAACAACTATTGGCAACAGCAAAACGGCAGCAACCTTCATGTAAACAATTGCCATGCGGTGAACGAGTGTCTTTCTTTTTTGGGATTCCTTTTTTCGAATAAGGTGATGAACCCGGTCAAGCATTATATTTAAATCAACATCACTTTTACTGTCTTCCAGAAGTCCATCTCTCCAATCATTTTCAAGATGATGTTTTAATTCTAGATTCTTGTGCCCGTGTGAGAAGAGATTCTCAACCCAAGCTATATCAGACGAATCGGCCATTCCGTTGATGTACCTACTAATCCGCTCTATTTCATTTTGCTCTAACATTTTCATTAATTTGGTAAGAAGAATCGATGATTATTTTTCCTCTTCTGTATAGTTATACACATGAGGCAAAGTAATCTCATCTGAAAATCGTGTTTTTTTTTCGCCTTTTGATGAAAAAAGATTAAAATAATTTTACATCAGACATTAATTATTAATGGTGAGATACTTGAACTTTCGAAATTGTTTTTCACAAACGTCAGTCGACTATGCAAGAAACAAGGAAATGAATAGGAGTATTGAAAATTGGTTATCCTTAAGATTGATCCGGATAAATTTAAGCGATTCTGAAATGTAGTTATCAACAGTCCCAGGTGAAAGACCAAGTTCATCAGCAATTTCCTTAGTCGACTTGCCTTCTTGCCTACTTTTCCGAAAAATAGTCTTTTGTTTTTCAGGTAATTTGGAAATAATTTGTTCAACTTGTTCCGAAACAAATTGAAATTCGATTTGATCTTCTGTTTCTCCGGAAGCTTCTATATTTTCGCTAATGCTTATGTTAATAAAATTCTGTTGGTATTTTCTTCGTCGAAACAGGTTACAAATTTCGTTATACGCAATCGTAAAAAGGTATGATTTAAATGAAGTATCTTTCTTGAGGTTTTTTTGGTTCTCCCATACTTTCAGAAAAACTGACTGAACCAATTCCTCTGAATCTTCCTTCGATTTTAAGTATTTCAACGAAAAAGCATATAGTTTTCCTGCATATCGATGATATACCTGATCAAAAGCTTCTACATCTCCAATCCTCAGCTTTTCAATTAGTTCGTTATCAGTATCAAGTTCCTTCAATCTTATTTTTTCGATTCAATCCTTGCAAATATAGGTTTTAAATCAATTATTCTACTTTTAAATAATAAAGGGCAACGCATTTAACGTGCGATTATTTAAACTTCAGAATACCACTTATGAACAAAATAAAAGAGGCTACTTCGGAACTTTTACCGAAACAGCCTCTTCATATATTGAAAAATTCAGAACTAATCTATCAAATCAAATCCACAATATGGAATCAGAACTTTAGGAATCCGGATACCTTGAGGAGTTTGATTATTTTCGAGCAATGCAGCCAGAATACGTGGCAATGCTAATGCGCTTCCATTTAAAGTATGTGCAATTACAGGCTTTTTAGTTGCCTCGTCGCGGTAACGCAATTTTAGCCGGTTGGCCTGAAAACTTTCGAAATTGGAAACAGAACTCACTTCGAGCCATTTTTCCTGAGCAGCCGAAAATACTTCGAAATCGTAAGTTAAAGCAGAGGTGAAACTCATGTCGCCACCACACAAACGCAGGATGCGGTAAGGCAACTCCAGCTTTTCGACCAAGCCAGCCACATGGGCAACCATTTCATCGAGTAATTCATACGAATTATCCGGATGAGCAATTTGCACAATCTCCACTTTATCGAACTGATGCAGACGGTTCAACCCACGAACATCTTTACCATACGAACCGGCTTCACGACGAAAACAGGCACTGTAGGCTGTGTTTTTAATCGGCAAATCTTTGGCTTCAACAATCACATCGCGATATAGATTGGTCACCGGAACCTCTGCCGTAGGGATCAAATATAGATTGTCTTCGGTAGCATGGTACATCTGTCCTTCTTTGTCGGGCAATTGTCCAGTTCCGAATCCCGAATCTTCGTTCACCATCAATGGCGGTTGAATTTCGAGAAATCCTGAAGCACGGGCTTCATCGAGAAAGAAACTGATTAGAGCGCGTTGAATGCGGGCTCCTTTTCCTTTATAAACTGGAAACCCTGCTCCTGTGATTTTAACGCCAAGCTCAAAATCGATGATGTCGTATTTTTTTGCCAATTCCCAATGAGGAACACTGCTTTCAGGCAATACCGGAATTGTACCGTGACTTTTCACGATCAGATTATCTTCTGGCGTCCGGCCTTCAGGAACTATATCGGCAGGCAAGTTGGGTAGCAAAACCTGAAAATTGAAAACTTCTTTGTCTATTTGTGCAAAATCTTCATCCAACTGTTTGATTGAATCTTTGAGTTCAGCAGTGCGGTTTTTGGCTGCATTGGCCTCTTCCGTTTTTCCTTCGCGCATCAAAAATCCAACCTCTTTGGATATTTTATTCATTTCGGCTTTGCATTGATCTGCAGTTGCCTGTATCTCGTTTTTCTTTGCTGATAAAGCTGTGATTTGCTGAACAATGGAAGAAGCATCGAAATGTTTCTTTTTCAACTTTTCAACTACCAATTCCGGATTCTCCTGTATAAACTTTAGATTGAGCATTTGGATACATTTAATTTTTTATCGATCAGCAAATTTAAAACAAAAAAATCTCCTGCCTTCGGAAAAGCAGGAGATTATTCAACAAATATCTTTAATCGTCTTAGTTAGCTTCAACAGCAACTACCGGTTCAACGGTAACAAACGATTTGTGATCTCTTCTTTTTTTGAAGACAACAGTTCCATCAATCAAAGCAAATAAGGTATGATCTCTGCCAATACCTACATTTAAACCTGGATGGTGAACAGTACCTCTCTGGCGAACAATAATGTTACCAGCTGTTGCAGCCTGACCGCCGAAAATTTTTACGCCGAGTCTTTTGCTTTCTGATTCGCGACCGTTTCTAGAACTACCCGCACCTTTCTTATGAGCCATGGTAAATTTTTTTTAATGTTATCCGATTACTTCTTCAATTTGAACTTTGGTCAGGTATTGACGGTGACCATTCATCTTCTGGTAGCTTTTTCTTCTTTTTTTCTTGAATACCAATACCTTATCTCCTTTGCAATGTTCCAGCACAGTAACAGTTACACTAGCACCTTCTACAACAGGAGTTCCAACTTTCACAGCACCTTCGTTATCTACCAAAAGAACTTTGTTGAAAACAACAGTTTCGCCTTCGGCATTTTCCAAACGGTGAACATAAATTTTGCGGCCTTTTTCAGCTTTCATTTGCTGACCGGCAATCTCTACAATTGCGTACATTTCAATGTGTTTTAATATTTCTTCCGGCAGGCGGGAATCAATTTGATTACCTCTTATCGAGCCTGAACGAAAACTTTCGGACTGCAAAAGTAGATAAATTTCAGTGATCACCAAAGGTTTACAGTCTTTTTTCTGAATTATTTTCCGGAGATAAACCAGTGCACTAAAATCTTATTTGCCGCAAAGTGAAAAAAATTGCGCTGAAGCCTTAATTTCCTATCTATTTCAGGATCAGGAACGAGAAACTTACCTTAACTACAAGATGTTGAAATGCTGATTTTATGAACGCAAAAATATTAATAAAAGCAGAATCTTAAATTCTGCAAATTTAAACTGAATGCAAACTATTGCTATATTTGTTACCTGTAGTTAGGCTATTTCCGATGTAGATGAAGAAGATTAAACTTAATATATTAGGACTTTCTGTTAGTCAATCTCAATCAGGTGCTTACGCATTGGTATTGGCCGAAGAAAATGGAGACCGTAGGATACCTATTATTATAGGCCCAATCGAAGCACAATCAATCGCCATTCAGCTTGAAGGCTTGAAACCACCACGCCCGCTGACTCATGATCTTTTTAAATACATGGCCTCATCCTTCGATATTCTGATTTTAGAAGTCATTATTTACAAGCTGGAAGAAGGAATTTTCTATTCAGAATTGGTTTGTGTCAGAGAAGAAAAACAAATTACAATCGATTCGCGAACTTCTGACGCGGTTGCTCTGGCATTGCGGTTCGACTGTCCGATTTATACGACTGAAGATATTCTAGAACGGGCTGGCATTGTGATTGAATTTGAAAATGAACATGGTCAGGAAGAATGGAGCCAACCAATAGCTGACGAACCAATCAGGGGAAAACACGAATACGAGAAATATACTTCGTCGGAACTTAATCAAATGCTCGACCAAGCTATACAGAACGAAGACTACGAAAAAGCATCAGCTATCCGGGATGAAATAAACCGCCGGATAAAAGAATAAACCTACTCCTGATTTTTCAGCTATTCATACCTCGTTACTATTTTTTTCAGATTAATCCAATTTAGATTACATGTCCCCTTTTTGATAAGTAGTTTTTAGTAGTTTTAAACCCGCTAAAAAACTATTCAACTCAAAGAACTAAATTATGGGAATCAAAAATCGACTTATCGTGATGAGTTTTCTCCAATTTTTCATCTGGGGATCATGGTTGATTTCACTTGGGGGATATCTGGGTAGAGGCCTAAATTTTGAAGGTGGGCAAATTGGCTCAATTTTCGCGACTCTGGGTATTGCTTCACTCATCATGCCTGGAATCATTGGTATTATTGCAGACAAGTGGATCAATGCTGAACGACTGTTAGGCATTTGTCATCTTTTGGGTTCTGTGGCGCTTTTTTATGCTTCAACAGTCACCGATTACGACCACGTTTACTGGGCAATGCTGGTAAACTTGTTCTTCTATATGCCAACCATCTCGCTAAACTACACCGTAGCTTACAATGCGCTGGAGGAACACAAGTACGACATTGTAAAAGTATTTCCACCAATTCGCACCTTTGGAACCATTGGATTCATTGTAGCAATGTGGGTGGTCGACCTGTCAGGTTTTAAAAATACGAATGCACAGCTTTATGTGGGCTCTATTGCCTCTTTGGTTATGGCATTTTACTCATTCACATTACCGCAATGTCCTCCGGCAAAAAGTGAGCGAAAATCAGTGCTTTCTGCTTTTGGTCTTGACGCACTTGTGCTGTTCAAATCAAGAAAGATGGTTGTCTTTTTCTTGTTTTCCATGCTTTTAGGTGCAGCATTGCAAATCACAAATTCATACGGAGATCTTTTCATCGGTAGTTTCAAAGATGTTCCTGAATTTGCCAACTCTTTCGGGGTGAAGCATTCGGTCATTCTGCTATCGATATCGCAAATGTCAGAAACATTATTCATCCTTACTATTCCATTTTTCCTGCGCAAATTCGGCATCAAACAAGTTATGCTCATGAGCATGCTGGCTTGGGTACTACGATTCGGGTTGTTCGGAATAGGTAATCCCGGCAGTGGATTACCATTGCTGATTATGTCGATGATTGTTTATGGTATGGCATTCGATTTTTTCAATATTTCGGGTTCCTTATTCGTTGAAACTGAAGCAAAACCTGAAATACGAGCCAGTGCACAAGGGCTGTTCATGATGCTTACCAATGGTGTGGGAGCCATGTTCGGTGGATATGCAAGCGGCGCTGTTGTTGATTTCTATTCGGTTTATGGTGAAGGAGGGAAACTCATCAGCCGTTCATGGCCAACAATTTGGTATGTATTTGCTGGTTATGCTTTAGTTCTGACCATCATTTTTCCTATAGTATTCAAATACAAACACAAACCTGAAACGACGCCTGCTGTATCTTGATAAAATATAATTTTATAGTGTCCCGATTAAAACAATCACGGATAGTTTTGCATATATGGCAGAAACTATCCGTGATCTTTTTTTAATCCATTTGGCATTTCACGATAAAACTTTTTACCTTGCCAACGGATAAATCAAAAACATCAAAGGGGCACAAAAATGAAGCAATATATTGATCTACTGAATCATGTAATAACCAATGGAGTTAACAAAAGCGACCGGACAGGCACGGGAACCATCAGTGTTTTTGGCTACCAGTCGCGATACAACCTTGCTGAAGGATTTCCGGTTTTGACCACTAAAAAATTACATCTAAAATCAATTATTCACGAATTACTGTGGTTTTTGACTGGCGATACCAATGTAAAATACCTTCAGGAAAACGGCGTTCGGATATGGAACGAGTGGGCTGATGAAAATGGAGAACTGGGTCCGGTTTACGGTTATCAGTGGCGTTCATGGCCAACTCCCGATGGTCGCCACATTGATCAGATTACGCAGGTTGTGAACAGCATCAGAAACAATCCCGACTCTCGCCGTCATTTAATAAGTGCATGGAATGTTGGCCAAATTGATCAAATGAAACTTCCACCCTGTCATATTTTGGTGCAGTTTTACGTGGCCGATGGCAAGTTATCGTGCCAGCTTTACCAGCGAAGCGCCGATATTTTTCTCGGGGTACCATTTAACATCGCATCCTACGCCCTTTTAACACTGATGATGGCACAGGTTTGTGGATTGCAACCCGGAGAATTTGTGCACACACTCGGAGATGCACATATCTATCTGAATCACATGGAACAGGTAAAACTGCAACTGACTCGCGAACCCTATCCGATTCCACAAATGAAAATCAATCCAGAGGTAAAAAGCATTTTCGATTTCAGGTTTGACGATTTTGAATTAACCGGATATCAGGCTCATCCGCACATTCCAGGAGCCGTTGCAGTTTAAATTCATCCAAGATAAATCAAGCATAAACTCAGAACATGATACACGAAAACATATCGATAATTGTTGCTATTGCTCAAAATTTTGCTATTGGTAAAAACAACGATTTGTTGTTTCACTTGCCCAACGACCTGAAACGGTTTAAGGAAATTACAACCGGGCATCCGGTCATTATGGGTCGCAACACATTGCTTTCGTTACCCAAAGGTGCTCTTCCAAATCGCCGAAACATTGTAATTTCCGACATTCCAGAAGAAAAATTTGAGCGATGTGAAATGGTGACTTCGATTGAAGAAGCTGCCGCTGCGGTTAAAGATGAACAGGAGGCATTTATTATTGGAGGCGGCATGATTTACCGCCAATTCTTTCCATTGGCCGGGAAATTATACCTCACCTTAGTACACCGCGACTTTGACGCGGATGTGTATTTTCCTGAAATTGATTACACGGAGTGGAAAGAACTTTTCAGGGAAGATCATTCGGATGAAAAGAATGGATTTGAGTATTCGTATTTGAATCTTAAACGAAAGTAACCAATCCTCGTATTCTGTTTACAAAAGAATGCAGTCTCATCCTTCAGAAACTGCATTTTCTATTTGTCAGTATTCGCTACAACAACTTACCAATATTGTCAAAACGCTGATGGTAATCAAAAATTGAACAATTAATTACTTCGAGGGCTTCTTCCACTCCATAAATGTGGGTAATTTCAGTATTACTAACTTTCCCCGGCATGTCTTTATAAGTCAAAAAATAGTGCTTCAGCCTCTCTACCACAATATCCGGAAGATCGGACAAATCTTTGTATTCGCTGTAAACCACATCATTTGACAAAACCGCAATAATTTTATCATCGGCCTCGTTTCCGTCAATCATTCGGAATCCTCCAATTGGCCGGGCATCAACCAAAATATCGCCATGAGCTATGGTTTTTTCGGTCAAAACACAGATGTCAATCGGGTCGCCATCTCCTTTAATTCCAGTTTTGCCATTCTTCTCCATACAAAATTTACCAACCTGGTCACCACAATAGGTCTGAGGAATAAATCCGTAAAGCGCCGGAACAACGTTCGAATATTTCTGCGGACGGTCGAGTTTGAGGAACCCACTTTCCTTATCGATCTCATATTTAACGGTATCAGTCGGAACCACTTCAATAAAAGCAACTACATTCTCAGGAGCATCTTTACCAATGAAGACACCATGCCAGGGATGCGATTTATAACGAAGGCCCATCAATCGGCCTATTGGGTCTGATAATCTGTCAGCCATAATTAATCTTTTAGTTTTTGATGATATAAACCTTTATTTCCGAAAAATGTTTACCAACTCAAAAGGACATGAGAAGACATGTCCAAATTTCCGGCAAATATAAAAACCAGAACTCTTTTCAGGTTATCCCTAAACGTTTTTCATTGATAACCTAAAGCATGTTTTTCACGTAGTTATGAGAAAAAGGCAAAGTCCATGACTCTAAAATATCGATATAACAGACTGACTGATTGACTTTTTTACCAAATTGTTAAGCCAATGTAAATTTATGCCCCCAATCCAAAATACCTTTTAACTTTGCATGCGTTAACAAAAAACAGTAATCAAAAAAAAATACAATTTATGAAAGTAACAGTTGTTGGTGCCGGAAATGTTGGAGCTACCTGTGCGCAGATCGTAGCTGAAAAAAACATTGTAAGCGAAGTAGTTTTACTCGATATTAAAGAAGGATTGTCAGAAGGAAAAGCTTTAGACTTGTGGCAAACTGCTCCTATTAATTATTATGACACCCGTACCGTTGGTGCAACAAACGACTATTCAAAATCGGCAGATTCTGATGTTGTTGTAATTACTTCCGGAGTTCCACGTAAACCAGGAATGAGCCGCGATGATTTGATTTCAATCAACGCTGGTATCGTAAAAAGCGTTACTGAAAACGTAATCAAATATTCGCCAAATGCAATTATTATTATTGTTTCGAACCCACTTGACGTAATGACTTACGTTGCTTATGCGGTTTCAAAAACATCAAAGAACAAAGTATTGGGTATGGCTGGTATTTTAGATACTGCCCGCTACCGTGCTTTCCTTGCTGAAGCATTGGACATTTCTCCACGCGACATTCAGGCTTTACTGATGGGCGGGCATGGCGACACGATGGTTCCACTACCCCGTTACACAACTGTTGCCGGTATTCCTGTAACTGAATTGCTGGACGAAGCAACTTTGGCTAAAATTATCGACCGCACTAAAAAAGGTGGTGGCGAATTGGTTAACCTGATGGGAACTTCAGCTTGGTATGCACCAGGTTCGGCTGCTGCACAAATGGTTGAAGCTATTGTAATGGATCAGAAACGTGTATTCCCGTGCTGCGTTAAGTTGGAAGGCGAATATGGTTTAAACGACATTTTCGTTGGCGTGCCAGTTAAATTAGGCAAAAACGGTGTCGAAAAAGTCATTGAAGTGAAACTGACTGCTGACGAACAAGAATTGTTGGTTGCATCAGCTGCTGCCGTTAAAGAAATCATGGACGTTGTTGACGGAATGAATATTCTTTAGTTTTCTTCAGACGAAACAAACAATAAAATCTATATTTGAAGCTCCGGTAAAATTACCGGAGCTTTTTTATTCTATAATTAGCATAAAAAGAGGGTGTTAATCATTCAGACATTGGCCGATAAGTTGAAAGCATTAAAAGAATAGATTTATGGAACTGTCGATCATCCAAAAAAAGATATACGAGATTCGTGACCAACGTATAATGCTGGACTTCGATCTGGCGGAAATGTATGGCACTGAAACAGCCCAACTAAAACGTGCTGTCAGGAGAAATTTAGAACGGTTTGATGGTGAAGATTTTATGTTTGAGTTAACCAGAGAGGAACTTTCAAGATGCCAGATTGGCACCTTGAACAAAGGTCGTGGAAGTAATATAAAGTATTTACCCTTCGCATTTACGGAATTAGGGGTATCAATGCTTAGCAGTGTTCTTAACTCAAAAACAGCAATTGAGATAAACCGCAATATCATGCGCGCCTTTGTTGCTATGCGAAACCATCTGCTTACTCAATCATCTATTTCAGCCGAAATAAAGGAACTCTGGCTGCATGTGAAAACGATAGAAGAACAGAGCGAAGAAAACCTGAAGGCTTTAAATGATATGGGAGAAGAAAATCAGGTGGCATTCGACGAAATTTACCTTGCACTATCAGAACTGGCCAACGAACAGAAAAATAATGAACAATCCTCAAATTCACCCCGGAATCCGATAGGATTTAGAAACCCAGAAACGCATTTATGATCAAAATACCTCTGCAAATCATTGAACTTGAACGAGAGAATTACCATATCCTGATTGAAGGAAGTTTCGAAGACGGAACTCCTTCTCACTGGATTATTGATACCGGAGCATCAAAATCAGTACTCGATAAAAATTTAAGTTCGCATTACGAAGATGTCGACTCCGACGATCTGGAAGATTATCAAAGTGCAGGCATTAATCAGGGCATGATGGAAACCTCGGTTGGAAAACTGACGTGTCTGCGATTTGGCGACTTGGAAATTGCCGGGCAAAAAGTTGCACTGATTGATCTTGACCATGTCAACGAGATTTACGAGAAATACACCTCGTACCGAATTTCCGGCCTATTGGGAGGCGACATTTTGATGCACTACCAATGCAAAATTGATTACGCTGCCAAAATCATACAATTTGAAACATCCTGATGCTTTGTGGATAAATCAACTAGTTATGAGCACGTTATTAAAAGCTAGTCTTAAAATAGCATGAAGAAGAAACAAACCAAACAAATACTCAGAATAGTATTTATTATTGCAAGCATAAGCTCTTTGTATTTCGTACCATGGATATTGGTAAAGGCATGGATTTCACCAATACCTGATACTGTGCAGGAACAACTAAGTGAAGCAATTGGTTATGGATTTGATGGAATGATTGTTTATGTGGACAAAGCCGGGAAGCCACCGGAGTTTTATGCCGCAGGCTGGCACGACCGAAAAAATAAAATACCCGCCTACCCGCAAGCTTTATTCAAAATTGCCAGTATTACCAAACTATATATCGCCGTTGCAACCGCAAAATTAGTAAAAGCAGGTCGTTTGTCTTTGGATAAAACACTCGCTGAATACTTTCCGGAACTTGCAGGAAGAATTCAATATTCAGACAAAATTACCCTGAGAATGATGCTGCAACATCGGAGTGGTATTCCCAATTTTGTTGACCATCCTGAGTATTGGAAAAAACCGCCAAAAAACAGACAAGAAACACTTAATTACGCACTGGATTTACCAGCTGACTTTAAACCTGGTGAAGATTATGGCTATTCAAACACCAATTATATGTTGATTGAGAACCTCATTGATAAAACGTTGGGCTATAGCCACCAACAATATGTAAAGGAGGAAATTTTAATTCCTCTTGGGCTGAAAAATACTTTCAGTTCGCTTAGTGAAGTGAATATAGACGATGTGATGAGTGGCTATTATGTTGGCTCTGATCAAGATTTTAAGACTGAAGATACAGGGTTAATGTTAGCTACAGCAGAAGATGTGGGTAAATTCCTGAGAGCATTAAACGATGGTTCAGTGTTTAAGGAAGGAGAACAGGAAATCTATTCCTCCATTTACGTTTACGAACATACAGGCCTGCTTGTTGGCTACCAGAGTATTGCAAAATACTTCAAAGACATTGATACAGTTGTTATTCAATTTAATAATACAACCAACTTTGATGGATATGACTGGAATTTAGCGGAAATCATATATAGTCGTATTGTGAAAATTGTGAGACGTAAAAAGACTGATGACAATGTATAATGGGCACTGAAAGGGATGAAAATAAACTTTCCTAGCTTGCTCAAACACCATCACGGTTTAATAATAAAGTGCCATGCAAGCTGCAACTATTCATTCAATTTACCGGTAAAGTCACCTTAAACTTGTTTCAGTATCCAATCTTTTGAAATGCTGAAACATGTCAACATTGACAAACTATCGTAGCTTGTCGACACGAGTCTGTCCGACAGCAGAAAATCGAGACTATTATATTCAGAAAAAATAAATATATTTGGCGGCTGAAATAAATTAATGAACCTGAAGAAATATATATCGAAACATTTTATCATGCGCCTCTGCCTGCTGTTTTTGCTGGTTAGTGGAGCTGCCGTATTCGATATCTATCACGTGGCTAACCAAAAACTGGCCGACAATGTTCGAAAAAATCCAGCATCGAACAACACAGAAAGCAGCCATGTATTTTTATGTAATCAATTGCCAACCTACAATTTAAAGACTGCCGGCAACGATTTCACCGTTCGGTTTCGCCTTTCCTATTCTCAGGATAAATTTTTACTGAAACATTATAATTTACGAACATTCCAGATGATGAAAGCAGAAACTGTGCATAGTTTCTTTCCATCAGTATGTTCATTTCATTCCCTTCCATTTAACCGGGTTCTGTATGCCAGTCCCGACGACACACCTCCTCTTTCTTAATTCCTGATTTATTGTCAGGCGAATTGTTATATCTATAGTTAGCGATATTTACAGTTATGTCTGAAAAACAAATAATTCAATCTAAATAATTAATAATAAACAATTTAAATTTTTACAAATGCAAAACAAAGGTGCAATTAGAATTTTTGCAGTCCTCCTTGCTTTGATTTGTGTGTATCAGCTGATGTTTACCTTTAAGGCGAACCAAGTTGAGAAAGCAGCCAAAACATTTGCAAAAGGAGACAAACAAAAAGAGCAAATCTACCTTGACTCAATGTCAAGCGAGGTCGTTTACAATTTGCTTGGAATTCGCAAATACACATTTAAAGAAGTAAAAGCCTTAGAGCTTGGTCTAGGTCTTGACTTACAAGGTGGTATGAACGTTACTTTGGAAGTTTCGGTGGTTGATTTGGTTAAATCATTGTCGAACTTCAGTAAAGATTCAACATTCACGGCCGCCATCCGGTTGGCAAAAGAAAAGCAGAAAACCAGTCAGGAAGATTTCGTAACCCTGTTCGGAAAATCATTTGAAGAAATATCTCCAAGCGGGAAACTGGCTTCGATTTTCAACACGCTTGACTTAAAAGACAAGGTTAAATACAACTCAACCAATGCTGAAGTATTGGATGTTTTAAAGAAAGAAACTAAAGTTGCTATCGACAACTCATTTAACATCATCCGCACTCGTATCGACCGTTTTGGTGTTGCTCAGCCAAATATTCAGCAACTTCAGACTGCCGGACGTATTTTGGTTGAACTTCCCGGTGTTGACGATCCAAAACGTGTTCGGAAACTTTTGCAGGGGACTGCGAACCTCGAATTTTGGGAAACTTACGACAACAGCGAAGTATATCCATTTCTCGCACAGGCAAACCAAAAGATAGCCGAAATCCTTTCGATTAAAACTCAACCTTCAGTTGCTGCTGTCGATACGACTAAAAAAGCGGAGACAACAAACAACAGCCTGTTGAACGAACTGGATAAAAATGCAAAAACTGATGTAGCCGGAGTTGACAAAAATGCTGATGCAAAAAAACAATTTCCATTGTTCTCTCTTCTGCAACCACATTCAACCCCTCAGGGACAATTGTATCCAGGAGCTGCTGTAGGAACTGCTCAGTGGAAAGATACTGCAACGATTAACACTTACCTGAAAATGGATCAGGTGAAAGCATTGATGCCTCGTAATCTGGCTTTCAAATGGACCGCTAAAGCCGTTGACAAAGAAGAAAAATTCTTCACTTTGGTTGCCATCAAAGTAACTGGCCGCGATGGCCGTGCTCCTCTTGAAGGAGATGTTATTACCGATGCCCGTCAGGATTATGCTGACATGGGTAGCCGCCCTGAAGTTAGTATGACCATGAACAGCGAAGGAGCTAAAGTTTGGGCTCGTTTAACCAAAGACAATGTTGGCAAATCAATTGCAATCGTTTTGGATGGTTATGTACGTTCGTATCCGAATGTAAACGGTGAAATTACCGGAGGTCGTTCTTCAATCACAGGCTTGGAAAGCGTTGAAGAAGCAAAGGATTTAGCGAACATTCTGAAATCAGGTAAAATGCCTGCACCTGCAGTAATTATTGCTGAAGATGTTGTTGGACCTTCATTGGGACAAGAAGCGATCACCAGCGGTTTCTGGTCGTTTGGTATCGCATTTATGCTGGTACTCGGATACATGTTGTTCTTCTACAGCCGCAAAGCAGGTATGACCGCCAACATCGCTCTGATTGTAAACGTTTTCTTCCTGATTGGTGTTCTTGCTTCAATTGGAGCCGTTTTAACTTTACCAGGTATTGCAGGTATCGTATTAACCATGGGTATGGCAGTTGATGCCAACGTGTTGATTTACGAGCGTATTGAAGATGAAATGTTGGCTGGAAAATCTGTTCGGCTTGCTGTTTTCGACGGATATAACGCTGCTTATTCGGCGATCATCGACGGACAGGTAACTACTTTATTAACCGGTATCGTACTTTATATCTTCGGTTCAGGTCCAATCAGAGGTTTCGCAACTACATTGATTATTGGTATCGTAACTTCATTGTTCACATCCATCTTCATCACTCGTTTGATCTTCGAACGTCAGTTAGCAAAAAACAAGGATATTACATTCACAACCAAAAATACCAAAAACTGGTTACGTCACGTACAAATCCCTTTCATCGAAAAAAGGAAAATCTTCTATTCAATTTCAGGAGTTTTAATTGTAATCTCTTTGATTTCTTTCGCTGTTCGCGGATTCGATAAAGGTATCGACTTCAAAGGAGGACGTACTTATGTTGTTCGTTTCGACAAAGATGTGAAGGTTGATGATATTAAGAGCGCTTTAGCTCCTATCTTCAATTCAACTCCGGATGTAAAAACATACGGTAATGCCAATCAGGTTCGTATTACTACCGGGTATAAGATCGAAGAAAATACTGCCGACGTTGACAATCAGGTTGAAGAACTGCTCTACCAAGGACTTAAAAAAGCTAATTACATCGGCGATGTATCTGCTGACACTTTTAGCAAAGTAAACTTGCAAAGTACTCAGAAGGTTGGACCAACCATTTCGGACAAACTGACCAAAGATGCTATCCTTGCAGTTTTATTCTCTCTGGTATTGATCTTCATATACATTGTTGTACGGTTTAGAGACTGGCAGTATGGATTGGGTGGGGTTGCTTCTCTTGCTCATGATGCCATTATTACAATGGGAGCGTTTTCTGTACTATACGGATTCTTGCCATTCTCATTGGAAATCGATCAATCGTTTATCGCAGCGGTACTAACCGTAATTGGATATTCGATTAACGATACCGTAATCATTTATGACCGTATTCGTGAGTACCGTCACCTGTATCCAAAACGCGGCTTAGCTGAAACGATGGATCATGCGATGAATTCAACGCTTCGTCGTACATTCAGTACTTCGTTAACCGTTTTAATCGTATTATTCGCCATCTTCTTCTTCGGTGGAACCTCAATCAAAGGATTTACTTTTGCTCTTTTGATCGGGATTGGTGTTGGTACCTATTCATCGGTATTTAATGCTGCACCAATTGTTTATGACACAATCATGAAAACAAGAGGTAAGAACAAAGCTTAATTCCATTCGAATAAAATAATCCGGAAGCAGGGATTTCATTGGTCGGTTGATCAATGGGATTCCTGCTTCTTTTTACAGAAAGGTCAAACTTATTCATTCATCCATTGGCGTTATCCTTAACTAGTTTGTATATTTGCTCAGATTATTTTTTGACCAACTAATTAATACATCATTTATGGGTGGAGGCGAGATAGTACTAATCATTTTTGTTTTTCTGATGCTTTTTGGAGCGAAAGCTATTCCTGACATTGCACGGACATTGGGTAAAGCGATGAGAGAATTCCAGAAAGCAACTAACGAGATTAAGCGCGAACTTAATGAGAGTGGTGGCGGAGTTGGAGATGAAATCAGCGATATCCGATCTACGATTAAAAATATCAAAAGTGACATTCAGGATGGAATCAAGAAACATACCAGCGATATTCAGGATGGTATAAAAGAGACAACCAACAACATTCAGGAAGGCGTTAAAGAACACACAAGCGTAATAGAAAAAGAAGTGTCGGAAGTAAAAAACGATGTTGCCAAAGGAGCCGAAACAATGGCAAATTCAATTGATAACGGAGCACAGATATAATATAGGAATACAACTTCAGAACATTATTTTGCCCCAAATTCATCATTATAAAATCGTTTAGCGATTGATTAAAGTCGAAAAAATAACAAAGTCGTTTGGTGATCTTCAGGTTCTGAAGGGAATTGATCTGGAGGTTCCGGCCGGGAAACTCTATTCGATTGTTGGACCAAGCGGAGCAGGCAAAACCACCCTTTTGCAAATTATTGGCACCTTGAGTCAACCTGCGGCTGGAAATGTATTTATCAATGGGCAAAACATTTCAATAATGAATGAAAGGCAACTGGCCGATTTCAGGAATCGTCAGATTGGATTTGTTTTCCAGTTTCATTATTTACTACCCGAATTCTCTGCACTCGAAAATGTTTGTATTCCGGCCTTTATTGCCAAAACGTCGAAGAAAGAAGCCGAACAAAAAGCCAAAGAATACCTCGATTTCCTGGGTTTATCACACCGGTTGAATCATAAACCAGGAGAACTTTCTGGAGGAGAACGGCAACGCGTGGCTGTGGCACGTGCACTGATCAACAACCCGGCCATAATTCTGGCCGATGAACCTTCGGGAAATCTGGATACGAAAAACCGCGAAGATCTTCACGAACTCTTTTTCACCCTGCGCGACAAGTTTAAGCAAACGTTAGTAATTGTTACCCACGACGAAAGTTTCGCTGCACAAAGCGATGCAATCATCCGGATGAAAGACGGGTTGATTGAATAGCAGAAAAAGGTCATTCGGAAAAAGAAAGAGAAAAGGGGGAAAAGAAAGTTCCCAATTACTGTGTTCAAAAAATCAAATTAGAACTGATGAGTGATTCACCCGAAAACATCCAATCGTTTTTAGATCAGAAAGTCATTTCCTTCAATCATCATACGTTTATCGAAACAGATCCAATTCAAATTCCTTCGCTTTTCACCACCAAAGAAAACATTGAAATTGCCGGATTCCTTTCGGCTACCCTGGCTTGGGGTCAACGGCCAACGATTATCCGAAATTCGCTGAAACTGATTGGCTTGATGAACAACGATCCAATAGAATTTCTGCGGAATATTCCGGAAGACGAATGGTATATTTTTCAAGACTTCAAACACCGTACATTCAATAGCACCGACTGCATTTATTTCCTGAGATCGCTGAAAAATATTTACCAAAATCATGGAGGATTGGAACAGGTATTTACTCAGGGATTTAGCAATGAAAAGACCATTTTCGGCTCATTAATTCATTTCAGAAAAGTATTTTTCGAGCTCGAGCACGAACACCGAACCGAAAAACATGTTTCGAATGTTGAAAAAGGGGCGGCGGCGAAACGGCTAAATATGTATTTGCGATGGATGGTCAGATCGGACAAAGCCGGTGTTGATTTTGGCCTGTGGAATCAAATACCGGCATCGTCACTCATGTTACCATTGGATGTTCATACCGGCAATGTCGCACGAAAACTTGGCCTGCTTACCCGTACCCAAAACGACTGGCGAGCTGTGGAAGAAATTACAGCTAAACTTCGGGAATTCGATTCTGAAGATCCCGTAAAATATGATTTTGCATTGTTTGGACTAGGAGTATTTGAAAAGTTCTGAAAAAGTATTCAGTCGCAGTTTTCAAAATCCAAATTCAGAAGTCGCTTTGACCACTGCGACCGACCACTGAAGACTTTCCTTTTCCTCTTTCCTTTTTCCGAATGAAAATGACTTTTCCCTTTATTTCTAATTAAACCAATAGCTCAATTTCAACACCAACGCTCGGTTTCGTGGACTCCAGTTGCCTGTATAGTAATTGTCGGTATAAACGATAAACAAATCAGAAACGGGTTTGTACCGCCACTGAAACCTCAAGTTGATATTCATATTGTCGATTTGCTCGTTATACTGAACGAAGGATGAAAAGAAAACTTTATCACTCAACGTCAGATCCAATTTGGGGCCTAACAACCAAAAACGGGCACGTTCGAAAGACCCGGGAAGGTTAATATCGGTGTATGAAAAATTCAAAGTCATGTTTAAGTAAGGCTGGTAACGGTAAGTTGCATGACCTGAAAATGAGGCAATATTCCCATTGTAGAAACTTCCCGCTGAAATTGTTGCGGCATAATTGAACAGTGATCGTGTATCAGAAGTATAATCAACAAATCCAACCTGATAGGAATAATTGGTTCCTTTAGCCAGAACAGCGGAATTCATATGCGTTGGATCAAAATCCTGACTAAGGAGAATATAGTAATCCTTAATTCCCGCATCAACAATAGCGCGATTACTGAATTCAAGTTTATACATCATTGAGATTTCATGATCCAACTGATTATAATGTGGATCGAAATAATAATTAGCCGTAGAAACGATTCCATGACTAACAACTTTTTTATTGGGAACCCACAACAAGCTGAATTCAGGATTGAGCATGTTATAACCATTCCGGCGAACATATCCAGCTTCGGCAATGTAATTTTCGCCAACATTTGCCTGCCCCATTGCTGCATGAATCCGGCGTGTATTATAAACTAAGTAAGCACCTTGAGCATACTGCTTCCCCTGATTTTCAGGGTTAAACGAGCGGTGATAAAACATCTTTCCGCTCCATGCATTATTACTGCTAGCCAAATTGTAATCGATTCCTGCTACGCGATTAAAATTTTGCGTTAAAGGCTCGTCCATGTACTCTTTGTTAACTAATATCAACCCGATATTAGAACGCGAAAACATTTTACGCTGAAGCGCTGCAACCATGAAATTTCGCGACAACTGATTATCCGTTTTTTCGGTTTGCATATCTAAAAATCCCAACCGCCAATTGTCCCCAAGTTTACCGCTTAACCTTGCACCAGCCATAACCGGAGCATCCAGTCCAATACGCCGGGAAAAGAATGGCGTAACAGTAGTCAACCCGTAGTTTGAAAACAAGTCGCTGTTTTCGAGGAAGAACTGTCGCTTTTCAGGAAAAAACAGTTCAAAACGATCGAGGTTAGTCACCTGCTGATCGACCTCTGCCTGTGAAAAATCGGGGTTGTAAGTTAAGTCCAGATTCATTGAAGTGCTTAACCCCAGTTTGGCATCAAAACCAAAATCCTTCCGGTAAGTGGTATTTGTTCCTGTCTCAAAATTTTTAGCCGCACTACCAAAAACATAAGGAATGACCGAAAACATCATTTTTGATTCGGGAAGTGGCTTATCCCATTGGAGTATACCGGCATAAGCCAGACTAGCTGTGGCAAACTGACGCGGAACCGGCGCCCACGACGATTTTTCATTGGTTTTCAGGTCAAGCCGACTAAAGTTTACACCCCACTTATCAGCTCCCGATTTAAACCTCACCGACCGAAATGGTATTCGCATTTCGGTCACCCAACGATCGGGATACTGTTTCGTTTTTGAGTCCCATTTGCAATCCCAGTTCAG
>JBBQXI010000004.1:0-30207 GCA_038209805.1 Bacteroidales bacterium
CGAAGTAGCTTTTTACCTTTGGCAAGTTCCATTTCGCGAACATTTGCAATATTATCAGGTTCAGCCTCAACCACTAACACATATTTTTTCTGATTGGCTTCAGCAAAACTATACGAAAGCGGGCTACCACTGTAGTAAACAAGGCAAGGCTCCGAATCAACCTTGTGCATACGGTGCAAATGGCCAATAGCCGTATATTGAATTTGCGTTGGAATATTCTCTGAATAAATAACCTGCGCACCACCCACATGCAAAATAGGTTTTTCATCGGTGGGTTCTTCGGGTAGTTCAGCTCCTTTTCTCGTTACAAAAAGATGGGTCACCAGCAAGTTTACTCCTTTGTTGTCGCAATATTTTGCAGCCAATTCCTGCCATTTTTCCTGAAGAACAGTTCTCAATTCTTCCTCGCTGTTTTCGTGTCCCAAATATGTTTTCAGGCGGAACTCGTTAGCATAAGGAGTCAGCAAAAGACGCAATGGAATTGTGGTTCCGGGAAGCTGCAATTCCAAAAAACCTTCTTCACTTTGCAACACTTTCAATCCAGATTCCAGCTCAAACTCCTGAACTACTGAATTTGGATAACCGGCAAAAATGATCCCGCATTCGCGAGCCAACGGATCGGGTGCTTCAATGCGGTCGGGCGAATCGTGGTTTCCAGCAATGGCGATTACTGGTCGGCGACCATTATTCGACAATCGTTTCAGTGTTTTATAAAACAAATCGACAGCTTCGGTTGGTGGATTAAAAGTATCGAACAAATCACCGGCAACCAAAACGGCATCAATATGTCCGCATTCAGCAATCTCGCAAATTTCCTGCAAAATAGCCTGCTGCTCTTCAATTCTTGAAAAATCTTCGAGCCGCTTGCCCAAGTGCCAATCGGAAGTATGGAGGAGTTTCATAGTCACTAAATAAAATGAGAAATAAAACTAAGCAATTCCAGCGGTAACATCTTTATAAATCTCATTTTTCGCCCTATCTTTTTACAAACAAAAAGCCGTCGATGCATAATCGGCGGCTCCTAATCAATAAACATTTAAATTATTTCTTCACTTCCCAGGCACAACGCACGGGAGAAACGATTTTGCCTTCTTTTTTCAATTCATTCATGGCCTTTTCAACCACTTTTTTATCTAATCCGGCCAATTCGGCAATTTCACCAGCTTTCAAGGGTTTGGCCGAAGCAGACATTACGGCCAATACTTTTTCTACGCTCATAAGTTAAAATATTTACAATTTATTCATTTACAATTTACTATTAGACTCAGTGGATAATCAATTGACTAACAAACTAAATATCCCATAAGAGTGGATGAAATAGTAAATCGTCAATTGTCAAATGGTCAATAATTAAAATCGTCCTTCAACAACTTTCCAGTCCATTACTTTCCAGAAATCGGCAATGTAAGCCGGACGTAGATTTTGTTTGTCGAGGTAGTAGGCATGTTCCCAAACATCGCAGGTTAAAAGCGGAGTCGAACCATCGCGAAGTGGACAGCCAGCATTGCTCGTTTGAACAATACTTAGTTTTCCGGCTACATCTTTCACCAACCAGGCCCAACCAGAACCAAATTGGGTGGCAGCAGCTTTATTGAAGGCTTCCTTGAATGCGTCCAACGTTCCAAAAGTAGTTTCTATGGCTGCTTTCAATGCTCCCGAAGGTTCAGTTGAAGGAGTTGCAGAAAACTGCTCGAAGTAAAAAGTGTGGTTATAAACCTGAGCGGCATTGTTGAAAATTCCACCTTCAGCTTTTTTGATGATGGTTTCCAGATCGGCATTTTCGAATTCAGTTCCAACAATCAAATTATTGACATTGGTTACGTATGCCTGATGATGTTTGCCGTGGTGAAACTCCAATGTCTTAGCACTAATGAATGGTTCAAGTGCGTCAATTGCATAGGGTAATGTGGGTAATGTAAAACTCATTTTAGTTATCTTTTTGGTTAAACAATGACTTTTGTTTATTCAGTTAAGATAACAGAATCGAGAATAGAAAGGTTTGCTAAATCAGCATTTCTGAAGTAATTTAGATTTATTCTGAATAAGGAGAAACCCTACTTTGTAGGGACTGTGAGGTACTAAAAAACAAAACCGCCCGGTACCTCTGTACCGGGCGGAAAAAAACCAAAAATCAACTAACCTTTAAACCGTCGGGCGACTTCGTCCCAATTAACCACGTTGAAAAAGGCGTCAACATAATCGGGTCTCCGATTTTGATACTTCAAATAATATGCATGGTCCCACACATCCACCCCAAGTACCGGAATACCTTTTACTTCTGCCAAATCCATTAACGGGTTGTCCTGATTTGGTGTTGACGAAATCACCAAACTATCACCCTGCTTTACCAACCATGCCCAACCAGACCCAAACCGGGTGAGCGCAGCTTTGGTAAATGCTTCTTTAAAATTTTGATACGACCCAAATGAATGATCAATCAATTTCTTCAAATCACCTTCCGGAGCTTTAGCACCACCTGGAGCCATTACATCCCAGAATAAATTGTGATTGTAAAAACCACCACCATTATTGCGTACAGCAACTGATTGAGCCGATATAATAGCCAAAATTTCTTCTATTGTTTTTCCTTCAAGACTTGAGCCCTGAACTGCTGCATTTAAGTTGTTTGTATATGCAGCATGATGCTTGTCGTGATGGATTTCCATCGTTTGCGCATCGATGTATGGTTCAAGAGCATCGTACGCGTATGGTAATTTTTGTAATTCGAATGCCATGTTTATTTTAATTTTAAAGATTAAAGACTCTTTTATCTTCTTTTACAAACATAGCATCTATTTAAATTGTTTCCAAATAAGACAGTTTTTTTTGTAAATAATTTTTCACTTACAAAAACAAGATGAACGAAACATAGTTTTAGAGATATAGAAAATCAATACACTGCATTTCTGTAGAATACAAAATTGAAAGAAATCTATTTGTTCGAAAAATTGTAATTATTGAATATGAGCTATCGCATTTTTGAAGAGCGGAGGCTAAAAAAGGGAAGTAATTTAATTCAAGATTATAGATACATGAACTCAACACATGGAGTAACGCTACAAATCAGATAAATATCTATTGACAACTAATCGTCGTCAATTTTCTAAGCCAAAGCCTTAACTTTGCCTAGTTGTTTTTCCTCAAGCAGCATGACTTCGTCTCTCTCAATGTTTGCATAAAGGCTACAATTCATTGAATCAATACGCACTAACAATCTTGATTGTCCCAAAATATTAATAACCTCGCCTTTTATACCTTTAAACGAGCCGTGCAAGACTTCAACCGAAACACCCCGTTGAATCCGTTCATGAGAAACGGTTATTTCATGTTCGTTTTGCGCAAGGAAAGTTTTAATATTTGTAATCTGATTTTCAGGAATCGATTGAGCCCTTCCCCCAAAACTAATGTAACAAACCGCTCCAGGAGTATTTAATACCGTAAAAAATTCCTTATAGCAAACCTTAACAAATATATAGCATTTAAACAATGGCTCTTCAACCCACTTCTTGCGATCACTCCAATATTTCAGAACCTTTTGCATAGGTAAATAACACTCGATATTTTTCTCTTGCAAATTGGCGAAAAGCTTTCTTTCTGAATTAGCTCTTACATACACTGCATACCATTGATAATTTGATTGTTCCAACATCATAATTCGTGCTATTTGTGGTCATTGATTACAAAATTCCAATTGCAATTAGAATTAATTTTAAAACCAAACTGAATTATTAGACTTCAAATAATTTGTATATACCTGATACACAATTCTTAAATAATAGAAATTTATTTAATTATATTTAAGACTCTTTTGTCTTTTATTCAAAAATAGCACTAAATTAGAATTTTTACAACTTTTAACAGAAAATTTAACATTAATATATTCTATGAGGTATAGATAAAATGAATTAGCAGTAAAGAAAAAACTCTTAGGCTCTTGGCAATTAACCAACTATATAAAACAAAAATACCAACCTTTACCAACACACTAATAACAATCAAATTACGCGTGTTAATTTAGTGTAAACAAATATGAACTAATCGATAGGTCTGTAATTTAAGTCTTTCAAGCTATTTTGACTATTTTCATTAACTCACAAGTAACAACTAATATTTAGGCAAATAAAAATTGACCATCTATTTGAAGCTATGGCTACATTTTCAAAGTCATCGGATTTAGCAACAAAAAGTTATCAATAAGTAAAGCTACTTCCTCCTAAGAACTCTCTGATGAGCGAAGTTGGTGGAATCTCTTGGTCGTCAATGGCTTTGAAGTATGAGAAAAACTTAAGCAAACGGTCGCTTTCACTGAATTCGGGCTGACTTTCAGTAACAACTTTCAAGAGCGGTTCTGCATATTTTTTGAGTACGGCCAATTCGTAAATCAAAGCTGAATTAAACATGATATCGGCGTTCTCCTGATAAGGAAAGATATTTTTATCCTCCCCAGCCCGAACACTTGGCCAACGCCGAATGGTATCCTGAGCTGTATAGTTTCGGTATTTGCTATCGCGAATCATTCGTCGGATTAACCGGTTATCGGTAGTTGAAATATGGTTTTGATCGTCAATTGAAATCTGAGTAAGGGCAGAAAGAAATATTTTAAATGTACTCTCTGGTGAAATATGGGGCACCAAGCCAGGATTCATTCCATGTATTCCTTCAACAATTAATATACTGTCAGCATGTAATTGCAATTTCTTGCCTGAGGGAAATTTCTGACCAACTGTAAAATTAAACTTAGGCAACTCAACCAATTCTCCAGCAAATAACTGAATTAACTGCTCATTAAAACACTCAATATCAATAGCTTCGATAGCCTCAAAATCATATTCGCCTTTTTCATCTTTAGGTGTTAATTCACGATCAACAAAATAGTCGTCCAGCGATATCATCGTAGGTTTAAGCCCATTTACTGCCAGTTGAACCATCAATCGTTTACTGAAAGTCGTTTTTCCTGAAGCGGAAGGTCCAGCGATCAAAACAATCTTTACATGATTCCTCTGCTCATAAATTAGATTCGCAATTTCTGCTATTTTTTTCTCGTGTAACGCTTCCGAGATCTTTATAATGTCACCACTCAACCCATTCATTGCATTTTCATTAAGGTTGGCCACATTCGGCACATTTAAAATTTCGGCCCAATCTTTATGCTCCTGAAAGACTTCAAATAACTTATCGTTTGGTGCATAAGGTTGTACTTCACTAAATTTAGATGGGTTTGGAATCCGAAGCAGTAAGCCATCGTAATACAAAACAAGATCGAAAACCTTCAAATAACCTGTTGAAGGAACTTGATGTCCGAAGAAATAATTTGCCTGATCGCCCATAAAATAGATATAGGTGAAGAGGGCACCCTGCTGTTCAAATAACTTAGCTTTATATCGCAGATTTTGTTTTCGACATATTTCTGCTGCTTCTTCTGTTGGCAAACCAACTTTCTCAAAAGGAATATCCCGGTCGACCAACTGCCGCATTTCGCTTTTAATGGCAAATACGTCTGAGTCAGTTATCGATCGATCCAATCCGGCCAATTCGCAATAATACCCGCGCGAGATACCATGCATCATTTTTAATTTCACCTCCGGAAATACTTCTCTCACCGCAGCGACCAGTATAAAAAACAATGAACGCACATACAAACGCAGTCCGTCAGGATGTGAATAATCGATGAATTCTACCTTTTTATTTTTTACAAATACGAATGAAAGTTCCTTAACCTTGTTATTGACCAATGCACCAAGAATTGGATTATGCAATTTAACCTGGAAATCGTCTTTTATTTCCTCAAGTGTAATTCCTAAAGGATAAACTCTTTTCTCGCCTGTATTGACGCAGTAGATATCGATTGTATTCATATTAGTTAGGGTTGAAGATTCAGAATTTAATTAAAGACCCATTTCCAATTTAAGATATTTAGCCGTAAAAGATTCCTCGTTTAATGCTATTTGTTCTGGAGTACCCAAACAGACCACTCTTCCACCCTCTTTTCCACCCTCTGGACCGATGTCAATCACATGATCTGATACTTTAATAACATCCATGTTGTGTTCAATTACCACTACCGTATTTCCTCGATCAACCAACTTATTCAATACTTCTAGCAAAACGCGAATGTCTTCGAAATGGAGTCCGGTAGTTGGTTCATCGAGAATGTACATGGTTTGACCAGTGTCTTTTTTGGCCAACTCCGTTGCGAGTTTTACGCGCTGTGATTCTCCTCCCGAAAGTGTTGTTGACGATTGCCCGAGCGTAATGTATCCCAAACCTACATCCTGAATGGTTTTCAATTTATGTGCGATCGACGGAATGTGTTCAAAAAATTCGACGCCCTGATTGATTGTCATATCGAGCACATCGCTGATGGATTTGCCTTTGTAGCGAACTTCAAGGGTTTCCCGGTTGTAGCGGCGTCCATTACAAGTATCGCAATGCACATAAACATCAGGCAAAAAATTCATCTCAATTTGTTTCAATCCACCGCCCTGACAATCTTCGCAGCGACCACCTTTTACATTGAACGAAAACCGCCCGGGTTGGTATGCCCTGATTTTAGCTTCGGGCAACTGTGCAAACAAATTGCGAATATCAGAGAAAACGCCGGTGTAGGTCACCGGATTGCTTCTCGGTGTGCGACCAAGCGGCGACTGATCCACCTGAACAACTTTATCAATATTGCTCAATCCTATTATTTCTGAATACGGAAGCGGATCTTTAAGCGAACCGTAGAAATGTTGGCTCAAAATGGGTTGCAGAGTAGAATTGATCAGGCTGGATTTTCCGCTACCCGAAACGCCGGTAATGCAAATCATCTTACCCAAAGGGAAATCGACTGAAACATCTTTCAGGTTATTACCGGTACAGCCTTTCAACGAAAGTATCTTGCCGTTTCCCTTCCGTCTTTTCTCCGGAATAGCAATCTGTGCTTCTCCAGACAGGTATTTTGAAGTCAGGGTTCCTGCTTTGAGAACTTCTTCTGGAGTGCCGGCTGCAACCACATGACCGCCATGTACACCGGCAAACGGCCCCATGTCGATCACATAATCGGCATTCATCATCATATCTTTGTCGTGCTCAACCACAATCACCGAGTTGCCCGTATCGCGCAACTGCTCCAGCGAGTTGATCAGCCGGAGGTTATCGCGGTGATGCAAACCAATGCTTGGTTCGTCGAGAATATACAACACATTCACCAGCTGCGAACCAATTTGAGTGGCCAGTCGGATTCTTTGAGTTTCGCCTCCTGATAATGTTCGCGAAGTGCGGTCGAGTGAGAGATATTTCAGTCCGACATCTAGCAAAAACCGAATACGATCGCGAATTTCCTTAACGACTTCAACCGCAATTTTTCGTTGCCTGTCACTCAATCGGTCTTCCAGATTTTCAAGCCATTGACTTAATTCTGAAATATCTAGCCCAGCCAACTCCGAAATATTCTTATTATCAATCCGGAAATATAGCGACTCCTTTTTCAGCCGCTGCCCATTACATTCCGGACAGGTTGTTTCGCGTACGAATTGATTAGCCCATTTCTGCGCTTTCTGCGAAGGATTATCGTCTTTCTGCGCATCGATGTATTTGATCACACCTTCGTAGGTCATCATGTAATTCATTGAAACCCCGAGTGGCGAATTCTTCAATTGAATTCGCTCGTTGGTGCCAAAAAGAATGGCATTCAGTCCATCTTCAGGAATATCTTTGATGGGAGTTTTTAGCGTGAAGCCAAACATATCGCCCAAAGCTTCGATCTGCCAGAAAACCAGTGTATTCTTGTGCGAACCAAGCGGAGCAATTCCACCGTTTTGAATGCTTTTTGTATTATCCGGAACAATTTTTTCGAGATCGATTTCGCTGATCATACCTAACCCGTTGCATTTCGGGCAGGCACCTTGCGGCGAGTTAAACGAAAAATTATGCGGGGCAGGTTCGTTATACGAAATACCAGTGGTTGGGCACATCAACTGACGACTGTAATATTTGGCCACTTGACTGTCGTGATCGAGAATCATACAGATTCCATGACCGTTTCGCATAGCAATTTGCAGCGAGTCGTGTAGCCTTTTATCACTGGCTTCGTCAACCAACAAACGGTCGATCACGATTTCAATAAAGTGATTTTTATACCGATCGAGCCGCATGGCAGCTTTTAATTCAGTGACTACTCCATCGATTCGCGCATTCAGAAACCCTTTTTTCAGAATTTGCTCAAACAACTCGCGGTAGTGACCTTTGCGGCCTTTCACAACAGGTGCAAGTATCAGAATTCTTTTCCCCGAAAAAGATGATTTGATCAGATTCAAGATCTGATCGTCGGTGTACTTCACCATCTTTTCGCCGGTATTGTACGAAAATGCTTCGCCGGCACGGGCATATAAAAGTCGTAGAAAATCGTAAATTTCGGTAACTGTGCCAACCGTTGACCGCGGATTTTTGTTGGTCGTTTTCTGTTCGATGGCAATGACAGGGCTCAAGCCGGTAATCAAATCGACATCGGGACGTTCCATGTTACCTAGAAAAGAGCGCGCATAAGCCGAGAACGTTTCGATGTATCGGCGTTGCCCTTCAGCATAAATGGTGTCGAAAGCCAGCGATGACTTTCCACTTCCACTCAATCCAGTGATGACGGTAAGTTTATTCCGGGGAATTTCGACGTTAACATTTTGCAAATTGTGTACCCGGGCACCATGCACTACAATTAATCCTTCTTCTTCAGTCTGGTTTTCAGGAGTATGAATATTTTCTGCTTTCTGCATGGTATCGTTAATTCGTTTTGGTTCTGAAACCAGTTTCCGGTATCTTCAAAATATAGGTCTTCCTGGTAGGGTTTTTCAGCATGGTATCCCTCAACCATGGATTAAACATTTTCAGAATTTTATAATTAATCCCTTTATTGATAGCATAACCGGCAAGATCAGCAATCGAACTCTTAACTTCAACATTTTTAGTTTCAATAATCGGATAAAGATCCTTTTTATCAACCTTGAAACCATATTCTTCCGGATTTTCCATCACCATTTTGAGCGCCAGGATGCGAAAGACATATCGGGTAGTTTCTTCAACAAAAAGTAAATCGTAGTAACTTTTAACCTTTTGCTGAGCAATTTTCTGATCTAATCCATACCTACCACCATTGTATGAAGCAGCAACCAAAGCCCAACTTCCGTATTTCTGGTAGGCCGATTTGAACATCCGGCAAGCAACTTCAGTCGATTTTTCAATGTGGTAGCGCTCATCAACATCAGTGTTAACTTCCAAGCCATTCTCTTTGGCGGTTGATTCAAGCAATTGCCAGAAACCCGCAGCTTTTGATGGCGAATATGCTTTTGGATCAAATCCACTCTCGGCCACACACAAGTATTTAAAATCATCAGGAACACCATTCGCTTTCAGAATAGGCTCTATGATAGAGAAATAGCGCGGTATATTTTTGATGTACCTGATAGTCTGCGAATGAAAATAAACGGTCGACAACAATTCGCGATCGAGGCTTTCGCGAACATCGAAATATTTCATGGGTACATCTTCACCTGCAAAAGTGAGTTTTTCAGGAAGCTTAACTGAGGTAAATAAATGGGTTCCCAGCGAATCTGGAAGCTGGCTTCGCGAATTTGAGCATGCCGTTAATGGTAATATACACAAAACAGGAAGCGCCTTAATAAGTCTACGAATCAGGGGAGATATCTTAAAATTCATAATGTGGTTTCAAAATTTCACAATTTGCAAAAATAGCGGAATTAAATTCCTCAGTCAACAAAGCATGTGATTTATTAAATAAAACTTCAGTTGACTAAAATCAAAACTTTAGCAGAGATGCCACTTTTCATAATTGTTATAGTAATTTAACAAAATTACATATTCTCAATCGATAGATTTGTAGAACATATTAGAAACCACATAAATACCACATGTTATGCAAAAATCTCTACTGATTTTCCCATTGCTCCTATTTAGTTTCTACACATTTGCACAAACACTTACAATCAGAGGTTATGTAACCGATCAGGCTACTGGCGAACGTTTGATCAATGCGACTGTTTACATCCCTTCAAAAACATTGGGAACAATAACCAACAGTTTCGGTTTTTATAGTATTTCAATTCCCAAAGGGCAATATTCCATTACCTCCTCTTTTGTTGGGTATCAACCCAAAGTCCTTGATATCAAGCTAACCAAGGACACTGTAATCGACTTCAAACTGTCGTCGAGTACAGATTTAGAAGAAGTTACAGTATCTGGGGTAAAAGCGAATTCGAAACTAACCAGCACCCAAATGAGCAAAGTTGATGTTCAGATGGACAAAGTTCGAAGTTTACCTGGATTTTTGGGCGAAGCCGATGTAATAAAGACGATACAATTGCTCCCGGGTGTGCAATCGGGTACTGAAGGAACCAGCGGTTTGTATGTGCGCGGCGGCGGCCCCGATCAAAACTTAATTTTGCTTGACGATGTTCCGGTTTATAACGCAGAACACCTCTTTGGCTTTTTTTCGGTCTTTAATCCTGATGCGATAAAAAGCGTTTCGTTTTACAAAGGTGGATTTCCAGCCCGTTTTGGAGGCAGGCTTTCTTCGGTTCTCGACATCCGAATGAAAGATGGCGACGAAAACGAAA
This sequence comes from Bacteroidales bacterium, assembly GCA_038209805.1. Lineage (GTDB taxonomy): Bacteria > Bacteroidota > Bacteroidia > Bacteroidales > Prolixibacteraceae > Aquipluma. Next base: position 10,608 of record JBBQXI010000004.1, read on the forward strand.
TGCATGGCAATGTTTCAGTTGGACTGATCGCTTCAAAAATAAATTTGGAAGGTCCGATAATCAAGGGGAAAACCACATTTAACTTCTCGGCGCGAAGAACTTATGCCGATCTACTGGCTCGCCCATTTATTCCTAAAAACGGAGACTCTAAAGATATAGGCGGTTATTACTTCGACGACCTGAACATGAAAATAACCCATAAATTTTCAGATCGAAGCCGCATTTACCTGAGCGCCTATTCCGGAAAGGACGAGGCCTATTACCGATCGAATTCGAAAAACAGCAATTCGGAAGAGGTTCAACAAGAGAAAACCAGATTTACGCTCGGATGGGGAAATATTACCACTGCTCTACGCTGGAATTATATCTTCAGCAATAAATTATTTGCCAATACCACGTTGACATACAGCAACTATTTGTTCGATGTAAAAGAAAACACAACCAATAAAAACCTCAGCACTGGTGAAATGGGCGACGAGTTCGGCCTTGCTTATCGTTCCGGAATTGAAGACTTTGGGATGAAGATGGACTTCGATTATTTCCCGGCAGCAAAACATCGCATCAAATTTGGAGGAAATATTACTGATCATACATTTAAACCGGGTATTCTAGCATATAAAGAAAGTCAAGTTGAAAGTACTACGAAAATTGATACAGCCTATGGAAATCCCAATATCCACGCACTGGAACTTTCGGCTTACATTGAAGATAATATCGAATTTAGTCCGCGTTTTTCAATGAATATCGGGCTTCATGCTTCAGGATTCAATGTTGACAATACTTTTTATGCTTCGCTCCAACCACGCATTTCAGCCCGATACATGGCAACCGATCGTCTTTCATTCAAGGCGGCGTATTCGAAAATGAGCCAGAATGTTCATCTACTTTCTTCGTCGACCATTAGTTTGCCTACTGATTTGTGGCTACCTACAACAAAAAAGGTAAAACCGCAGAATTCGCACCAATTTGCTTTGGGCGGAATATACCAAATAAATCACGCGTTCGACTTCAGCGTGGAAGGATTCTATAAATCAATGGATCATTTGCTCGAATATAAAGAAGGGGCATCGTTCGTTGGAGCGACAACAGGATGGGAAGATAAGGTAGAAATGGGAAAAGGCTGGTCATATGGACTTGAGTTTTTGCTTGAAAAGAAAGTGGGGAAAACAACAGGATGGCTTGGTTACACTTGGTCGAAGGCCGAGCGCCAGTTTGATAACCTGAATTGGGGTGAAAAGTTCTATGCCCGTTACGACCGCCGCCACGATATCAGTCTGGCTATGACACACCGATTCTCGAACCGCTTTGATATTGGCCTGACCTGGGTTTACGGTACCGGAAATGCTGTTACACTACCCACGCAGAATGTATCGACTCCTTATATTCCTTATGTTTCTGGTGGATTTGGGAATAACGAATACGAATACTACGGGCAACGAAACAATTACCGCATGCCAGCTTATAACCGAATGGACGTTGGATTTAATTTCCACAAGCAAAAGAAACACGGCATCCGCACCTGGAACATTGGTCTCTACAATGCTTATTCCAGGCAAAACCCGTTCTTCCTTTATTTCGAAGAAAACTCCACAGAGGAATACAAGGCAACAGGCAAATCAAGGTCTCTCAAGCAGTTAAGCCTCTTCCAATTAATTCCGTCAATTTCGTATAGCTACAAATTCTAAAAAGCCAAAAAATGAAAAAAATAATATACCTGAGTGCATTGCTTATAACATTTGTTTCGTGCACTAAAACCATCGATTTTGACGACGAAGGATATGCCAATCAAATTGTGGTAAACAGCACCATTTCAACCAACAGTTATTTTACATCGTACATTACCAAAAGCCGATCAATTCTGACTAGCAACCAAAACGATGCTCCTGTTGAAGGATCGATGGATTTGTACGAGGATGGCGTTTTGATCAGACAATTTCCAAAACAACTTGGTGCATTTTCGGCCACCGATATTATACCAAAAGCTGGGAAAACTTACCGGATGGTTATCACTTCGGAAGGGAAAACACTGGAAACCGAAACAATTCTCCCAAATAGGGTCGAAGTAATTTCGGTTGACACCACTTCCGTAAAATCAGAGAATAATTTGAGAAATATAATTATCAAAATGAAAATTAAAGATCCTGAAGGCGACGACTATTACCGGATCGTTTACATGAGAGAAACCATTTCATACCTCCAAGACAATAACGGAGTCAGAAAGTATTACAAAAGTTACAATCAATCTGGAATTGCTTCGGATGATCCAGTCTTTAAAAGCGTTTATAACAATTTTGGCGATGAAATAATAGATGGACCCAGCAACGAATACAGCATCTTTCCCGATGATTATTTTAATGGCAAAGAGTTCTCAGTCAGATTCAGAACAAATCCAAGTTATTATGGCAATCCTTCTAATCCAGGCTACATTGATTATGGCAGTGGTTATGGATATGGTAGTAGTTATGGAACAAATCAAATTTATGAGCGAAACGAAATCCATGTTCAAAAGCTCTCGAAAGATTTATATAACTACCTGAAATACTTAAAACTGTATAATTTTTATCACGACAATCCGTTTGCGGAACCAGTTCCAATTTACTCGAATATTAAGAATGGAGTAGGAATTTTTGCAGGTTATAACGACGAAGTTAAACTTGAGTACGAGAAGAAGTTTATTCCTTTCTCAATGGATACCATTAAGATTGAAGAAAATGGATACACCTATCAATAAATTGTATTCGCATTAAAAACAAAAAGCCAGACGAAAAAATCGTCTGGCTTTTTTATGAAGAGGATACCACAGAGTTCAACAGTTGCCCACATATTGCGGAGCATTATATTTTTCTTACTACATGAATTGTGCCAAATTGTTTAATATTATGAATATTTACGAAATCATACAATAAAAATTCTCTAGTCAACGTAAAATTTTTCGACAGGAATAAACCCAATTTGCTTTATGTTCTGAATATTTGAATAATCATAAAGCGTAAATCCTTTTTCGCCGATCATAAAAAGGTAATCATTCATCGGAATTACGTCGTAAGCATTGATGGATGGAAAAATTGCGATTTGAGTAATGGACAGTGGATCAGCAGCATTATAAATTTTCAGACCTGCATCGCCATCGCAGAGAAACAATAAATCATCATCAATCCCCAAGCCTTGCGGACCAAACATTGGATACGACTTTAATAACGTGAATTTTGAATAACTATTGCTCATCTGAACGACATCTAACTGATTGAGGGTTCCGCCACGACAAGTTGAGCCTCCTTTCAAGGTTATAAATGCCAGATCGCCTTTTATAACCACCGGATCACAAGAGGTCATGTGTGCGAAATTGCCAATCTGAATAGGTTTTTCAGGAACTTCGAGTGTCATAACAATCATACCATTCTGAGTCCCCAGAAACAGGTGATTGTCGGTAATGAAAATAGTTTCCGCATTCCAGTTTACGTAATTAGTATTCAACAACGTAACTTGCGAATTTGAATTCAGTTTAAAAGTTAACAAATTACTCTGGTTCACTACATATAAAAAATCTTTATACAAACCAAACCGAGCCATACTTCCACCTACGCCATAGGTTGCTCCAGTTGCTCCACTAACAGCATTACTTAATCCAGATGCCTTATCCATAGCGTAATATGCCTCATAGTAATAAATCGGATAATAGCGCTGCTCCAGTTCCTGACGAACACTTTTTACTTCCCACGCGGTTACCACACCTTTCGTTTCATCCAACTTGGCAACGGGGTATTTGGTATCATATGTTGGCAAAGTATACGGGAAAACCTTTTCAACACGACCAACTTCTTTCATAGCCGAAAAACTGGACACATCTATCGCAACTAAATCTACATAACTATCGGCATACAAAATATTGTCTTTAATGGCAATGTCAACGTTTCCTGGAATTTCAATAAATCCTTTATTCTGTGGATTCGTTGGATCGCTCACATCGAAAACATGAATACCTCTCATTTTCTCATTGATAAAAATAAAATTATCCTTGAAATAAATTTTTCCGGGGTTATTCAGTTTTTGTGCAGTGTTCATTTTTACAGCCGAACGCAAATTGGTGTAGCTCAGGTAAACAGGAGAATTTGCGGTAAAAGTCTCAAAAATCTTGTCGGTGCAGGCCGATGAAAAGGCCAATAACAGCACCATTACCGAAAAAATATATCTAGTTTGCTTCATGACTGTAGTTAATTAAAGATGAACCCGATTTTGAGCGAAAGCCTCGAAAAGTTAGTTTCGAGCTTGTAGCCAAGGCCGTCGGAATAATTCAACTGATGATGGCGATAACCGAAAGAAAAAAACCATCCAAAATTATTGGAAGTATTTTGCTGAAATCCAAATGATGGGTTAATTAAAAACCCACCTTCGGCATTTAGTTTTTCGCCAGTCTGCTGATTTGGACGATAATTAGAATATGGTGGATAAAAATTGGCATAATTCAGACTTGTTCCATCTTCGAGACCAACCTCATAGCCCACTTGTAAATTAAAAAATGGAGAAAATTTGGCATCACGAAATCGATACTGAATCTGGCCAAAAACAGGCATGTACGACTCATTAAAAAATTCAGCACCAAGCCCGGCTCCCAAATATAATTTATCAACGACTTTGTAGTTAAACGATGTCATAAATGAAAATGGCGCCTTCTGGCTATTTCCGGAGTTACCCAACAAAACCCCCATGGAAGTATCAAAGAAATAATTTGGATTCGGATTCCGTTCACGAACAACTTTCGAATATTTCGAAACGCTGTCGACATCAGCAATTTTAAAAACCCATTCGTTTCCGGCTGAGTTAATTTTTACAATGTCAAGATCGTGGGTGATCAATTGACCCTTAATGATTCCACCTGATTTCAGGTAAACCATGTCCTTTTTACTTTTTTGGCCAAAAGCCGGAATCAGGAATAACACTGACAGAATCAGGATGAGAATTTTCTTCATATCATTTTGGTTTTATGAGCTATTGGTTTTCAATCAAGATGTGTTGACTGAACAAAAGGTTGCGCAGAGAAAAAGAAGAATTCCGGATTTCAAGTTTCAAAATCCAAAGAAGCCGTCATCAATAAAGGCTATTGATAACAATGAAAAATATAACTAATGATTTTTGATGACTATTTGCTACTAAAACTCGTAACTCAATCCGGTGAAAACACCTATGGTGTATGGTTTATATGTTACTGAAGAGTTGCTGTTTAGAGAATTTAGATAATATTTAATACGTGGTTCAACATTTAGAAACATACGTTTCGATAAACCATATTTAAATCCCAATCCCAATGTTCCGCTGTAATTCAAAGCCTCCATATCCTTAGTTTTTCCAACCAACGATTTTCCCGAAGAATCTTCAACAAAGATCTGGTTACCAACTAATACATTCGAGCTAAATCCGCCGAGCATAACAACATCAAATCTTGCATCAATTAAGGTGTACCGCAAATAAAGCGGAATCTCGATGTAGTCAAAATTTTGAATGAAGCTGGTTGACGAAACAATTACTGTCGAATTCAGGGCTTTATCTTCCAGTGAATTACCCACAACCAATCCTGAAGGAATTTTGCTTAATTCGATCACGCCAGCATTACTGTTCATACTCATTCGGTTCGAGTTGGGAGCCATACTTACCGGCGTATTGAAATAATTTGATCCCGCTACGGAATATAGTAAATCTTTGCTACCTGAACTTGATGAATTCCCTGAAGATTGACCCAGTCCGGAATAATAGACACCGCTTTGCAAGCTCCATCGTTTACCTTTTTTATATTCTACTGAAATTCCGCCACCAAGATCAACCTGATTGGCTGACGAAGATCGTAACATACTACTGGCATAAGACCGTGATTGGCTTCCGCGCGAAACGTTATATTCCGGCGAAACCTGAGCTCCAACTAACCATCGCGCTTTTTCTTCTGATGTACTTTCGGCAGTTAGTATTTGCTTATTTAGCTCCATAATCTGCTGATCAATTGTTTTTTGAATCAGCGCCGGAGAATTTTCATCACTTCTCATCGCCTGAAGAGTATTTGAATTTTCAGTCTCCGGTTTGATCATTCGATAAAGGCTTTTCAGAGGTCTCATTAACAGCGATTCATTGTTTGAGGCGATCGGAGTAGATTTGGAGACAAAGGTTCTTGCTCCGGATTTTGAATTTCGATCTATTGACCTGGACTGAATTTTCTGTGATGCAGAGTTAGCCACATTACTTGCAAGTGATGTAGTTGTAGGTGCTATTTCATGAGCTGGCGTTACTCTTTCCGACTGAATTTGAATTTCAGGTGACTTTGTAGAAGTTGAACTCTGTCCAACAACAACGGCCTGTTTCATTTCCGGAAGATCTCCGTCATTCAACTGCCAACCAGCGACAAAAGCAATCAACAGAGCTGCAGCAACTCCGGCCACCCTCCAAAAAATCAATTTCTTTTTCCGACGTTCTCCTGCAACTGCCGAAAGTATATTGTCCAGCAAATACGCAGGCGGCTCCTGCTCGTAATTCAGGAGTTTGTCGCGAAACAATTCGTCCAAATTTTTATCCTTCCTCATGCCGTATAATTGTTTTTGGCATTTATTTCACCAAAGTTCTCTTGAACTTTCTTTTTCAGTATATCTCTGGCGCGCGCCAGATTCGATTTAGAGGTTCCCTGTGTGATCGACATTTCATCGGCAATTTCCTGATGCGACATACCTTCAATCACATACAAGTTAAAAACCAATTGGTAACGCGGCGGCAATTCCTGAATCAGTTTCATCAGATCGTCAGCCGAAATTTTGGCAATCACATCGTCTGAATAATTGATTGAATCATAAATAGCGACGTCCTCAACAGGGTACATCAGATGTTGTTTTCTGATCTTTTCAAGCGAAACATTGATCATGATCCGTCGAATCCAACCTTCCAATGAACCATCGTTCCGGAAAGACTTCAGGTTGGTAAAAACCTTGATAAATCCTTCCTGCAAATTATCTTCAGCCTCGGTTGAATCTTTGGCATACCTAAGGCATACTCCAAACATTTTTGGTGCAAACTGTCGGTATAATTTTGCCAAAGCGTTCTGGTTACCGGCAATACAATCCTTTATTAGCTGTTCAAATTCCTTCAATGTCCAGTTTCAGTTCTTTCGATCAAAATTAGTTGTTTTGCCGCAAACTTCAGGTAATCTGTAACTTTTTGTATCCTTCATTACAACTAGTCCTTTGCAAAATGTTCTTAGATAGCGTAAAACCACGTTCCATAAAAGTTACTTACCGCCTTATAGATGACATTTGCTTTAAAATGGTTGCGTACAAAAATTAATCGCTGGATTTATTCGGACTTCAACAGCGAAATACCCAGATAAATAGCCGGCATCCGAGGGCCCGGTATATTAAGATTCCAAATCATATGAACAGATTCTTTTTAATATCTGTTAAATCTGCATACATTTAGGGAAATTACCACGAATAAAAAGAAAATGCAGAATTTGAATTATGGAGTTGTAGGAAATTGCCGAAGCGCGGCACTTATATCTGAAAAAGGCAGCATTGAGTGGTTTTGTTTCCCTGACTTCGATTCACCCTCGATCTTTTCAAAGCTACTCGATGTTGAAAAAGGTGGTGAATTTGGCTTTGAAGTCTCCGAAAAATATGCTATCACACAAAAATATGTCGAAAACACCAATATACTAAGTACTCTTTTCACATCAGACGAAGGTAGCTTTGAAGTAATTGATTTTATGCCCCGGTATAAACTCGATGATGTCAATCATTATCTTCCCCCTGAGATATACCGATACATCAAACTATTATCAGGGAAACCCACTTTCAGGGTAAACTATAACCCGAAAATGAAATACGCCGAAAAAGAGGCTGTTCATCACATTGGCAAACGATTTATTAAAAGCCAATCAATCGATGATCCTTTGGATTGTGTCTATCTGTATACGAGTATTCAATATGCCTTAATTCTTGGAAAGAAAGAAATTGTACTTGAAAATGACCAGTTTATTCTCTTATCGAATAACCAAAAGTTAATCACTATTGACATCGAACGGGTAAGTCTTGAATATAACCGCACAAAAATATATTGGCTGAACTGGGTAAACCGCTCCAAAAAGTTTAAAACACATAACGCCATCATTACCCGAAGTATGCTGGTGCTGAAATTGATGTCGTTTCACCCAACCGGCGCTGTTTTAGCAGCCTTAACAACCAGTATTCCTGAAACCATTGGTGAAGTGAGGAATTGGGATTATCGTTTTTGCTGGCTTCGCGACGCTTCCATGTCGATAGAAACACTGATGGACATGGGGCACTATGGTGCAGCCCGTCGATTTATGACATTTATTAAGGGAATCCTGAAAACAAAGGAGGACAAATTTCAGATCATGTACGGAATTAGGGGCGAACGCATTCTACATGAAGAAGAATTGTTGCATTTAGCCGGATATGAAAACTCAAAACCCGTCAGGATTGGAAATGCGGCCTATTACCAAAAGCAAAACGATGTGTATGGTTACCTGATGAACGTTATTTATCAATACTACAAATTCTTCCCCGGAACACTCGACGAAATTGAAGACATCTGGGAGGTAGTGCGTAACATCATCAGAGCGGTGATTGCCGATTGGGAAAACCCTGACAATGGAATCTGGGAAATCCGCAACTCCGACAAACATTTCGTATTCTCCAAAGTGATGTGCTGGGTTACACTCGACCGTGGGGTTAAAATTGCCCAATTGCTGAACCTGAAAGAGTATGTAAGAAAATGGAAAAAAGAGGCTGACCGGATAAAAATGGATATTCTGAAAAATGGTTGGAACGAGCAAATGCAAAGTTTCACTCAAACCTATCATGAAACAGATTTGGATGCTTCGCTTTTGCTGATGGAAGAATATGGCTTCATTTCAGGTACCGATGAGCGATACAAAAAAACTGTTCAGGCCATTAAAAAACAACTTTTTTATAAGGGATTAATGTACCGTTATATCAATGCCGACGACTTTGGACGGTTGTCGTCTTCATTCACCATTTGTACCTTCTGGCTAGTTCGCGCACTTTATGTGACGGGTGAGGCCGATGAAGCTTTGGAAATTTTCAACAAGATTGTTGGGTACTCCAATCATCTGGGATTATACAGCGAAGATCTCGACTTTGAAACAAAACGGCAACTGGGAAATTTTCCTCAGGCATACTCACATCTGGCTTTAATAAATACAGCGACCTTATTTACCGATGAACGCCATTTGTCTCAGTTTATTCGTCCTTAGCCTGAGATTCCAATTTTATTGTTATGATTCAGTCGAACCTTTGCAAAACAATCGGGATAATTGGCCTGAATAAAGTCAATGACTTTCTCGCGTACTTCGGTACGCAAATCCCAGTTTTTTGAAGCATCGCTGCTGCTGACCAATATTCGCATCTCTTTATATAACTCGTTGGTATTGGTAATCTGCACATTGAAAACACGTCCGTCAAAATTCGGATTGCCTTTCAATATGGTCGGGACAAAATCCCGAATCGCCTGAACAGGAAGGTCGTACCCTACATAAAAAAAGACAGTTCCCATAATATCGGCGCTCGATCGTGTCCAATTCTGAAACGGCTTTTCAAGAAAATAAGTTACCGGCAACATCAACCGACGTTCGTCCCAGATTTTCACCACCACATACGTGAGCGTAATCTCTTCAATCCTGCCCCACTCTCCTTCAACTATGACCACATCATCGAGACTAATTGGTTGTGTGATGGCGATTTGAATACCGGCCAGAAACATTCCGATGCTCTTCTGTGCGGCAAACCCGACAATTAACCCTGCAACTCCCGCAGATGCCAATATACTTGTTCCAACGGCTTTTGCTCCATCAAAAGTCATCAGCACAACTGAGATCGTGATAATTACGATTACTGTATCAGCAATATTCTGAAAAACGGTCAACTGGGTAAGTCTTCTTCGGGCATTCAAATTATCTGCGGCTTTCACGTCGAGCTTTTTATTCAACAAGTAGGTGCCCAACTTCACAAATTTAATCAGTAGCCATCCAACAGAAAGGATCAGAACGATATTGTTAACATGGATTAAATATTTGAAAAAAGTTAAATCTTTCAGGAACAAATGTGCAAAAGACTTAATCATGATCCACACCAAAATCCATAGAAGTGGGATCTTAAATACATCCAAAACAAAATCATCCCATTGATTAACCGTTTTTAAGGTATATTTCTTAAGTCGCTTATAAATAAGAAGGTATGCAAAAAGAAAAACTACAATTACAACAACCATCAGAAAGATTGCTGTAAAGTTTATGGTGTCTCCTGAATTATTCATTTGAAAATATTTAAGTCATTAATTTTTCTTTTGGCACATTACCTTTTAAATCATGTGCAAAAGGTCAACTATTCTCAGATCATTAAACTATTAAGAAATTTCACCGTATCTACTTGCGCCAAGCTGAACCTGGCATGATCGGAAATTGAACCAACCTTGATCGTGATTGCTTCAGGCGGTAAAGCATGAAACATGTCATCATCGGTAATATCATCGCCCATGGCCATCACAAAATCATAATTGTCGCGACCCAATAGTCGGGTAGCTTCCGTACCTTTGTTTACTCCAATGGTTTTCACTTCTACAACCTTGTTTCCCCTCATAATCTGAAGATTCAGGCGCGAGCAGGGCATCATCAATGCATTAATCAATTGTTTTTCACGAAGTTCAGCCAACCACTTGTCGCAATTGCGGTAATGCCAAACTAAGGCTGTTTTCTTTTTCTCAATCATCGAGCCAGGTGTTTTATCCACAATTTGTTGCATAATGTCTAAAACCTCTGCGTCTTCAGGAAATAAGTTTCGAACACTCGCTTGCCAAACGCCATGTTCTTTATAGAAAGCGCCATGTTCAGCGGCCATATCAAAGCCATAGTCGCCAAACCACTTGTCTAAAAATTCGGTATTTCGGCCACTGCTAATGACAATCGTATTCTGCTTATCCGCCGCAAGCTCTTTTAAGGTTTCAATTAATATGTATCCCGGAATTGCCATGTCCGGATTTTTTACAATAGGAACCAAAGTTCCGTCGTAATCCAGAATAATCAGCCTTTTCTGTCCGTTTTTGTAGAGTTGATAAATCGTTTCCGTCAATTCTGTCCCAATTTTTTTGCTCTGAAGTGATTGGTTTTTCTTTTCAATCGCTACCAATTCTGTCACAAAATCGCTGGCCCATTTGTTTACTGTTTGTTTCGATACGGTCTTTTGCATTTTGGCCATTCGCCTTATTTTTTCTTCTTCAGGCATGGTTAAGGCATCCAAAAAAGCGCCTTCAATTTCATCTATATCATTCGGGTTAATAATCAAAGCTTCTTTTAATTCAGCTGCAGCACCGGCCATTTCACTTAGAACTAATACACCCGGATCATCTCTTTTTACAGCTACATATTCCTTGGCAACCAAATTCATTCCATCGCGCAAAGGTGTTACAAATGCAAAATTAGCAATATGGTACAGAGCCATCAGCTCCTCAAAAGGAAATCCACGGTAGAAGTAATACACGGGACTCCAGTTAAGAGTTGAATATAAACCATTTAGAGAACCAATCATTTCATCAATCTTAGTTTTCAAGTCTGCATACATATCAACCTGATCGCGCGATGGCACAACAACCATCACCAACGAAATCTCGCCACGGTATTCCGGATGGTTTTCAAGAAACAGTGCAAACCCTTTCAATCTGTGCAAAATTCCTTTACTGTAATCGAGCCGGTCGACTGAAAGCGCTAATTTATGGCTGCCAAAATTTTCCCTGAACTTATTAGCCATTTGCTGGACATTTTCATCTAAAATAGCATTGTTGTGTAGTTCATAGTTTATACCCATGGGGAAAGCATCGACATGCACCATTCGCTCACCAACATTAATTTCATCCAAATTGCAGTCAAGCCCAAGAACACGATAGGCGGCACTGACGAAATGCCTCATGTAATCGTAGGTATGAAATCCAATCAAATCGGCACCCAAAAGTCCTTTAAGGATTTCAGCACGTTCCGGAAGAACGCGAAACAACTCGTACGACGGGAAAGGGATGTGATGAAAGTAACCGATACTGATTCCTTCAATTCTTTCGCGAAGCATAGCCGGTAAAAGCATCAATTGGTAATCCTGAATCCAGACCCTATCGCCAGGTTTTATGAGCTTTACAGCTTCTTCGCAGAATAAGCGATTAACTTCCTGATAGGATTCCCAAAATCTGGATTCGTATTGAATGTAGGTATAAAAATAATGACACAAAGGCCAGATCACGCTGTTGCTATAGCCTTCGTAATAATCACTAATCTGCGTTTCCGAAAGAAATACAGGAAAGAAATTTTCAGGCAATAATCCAGTTCTGATTTGATCTTTCTCCTGATCTTCATCGACAAATATTCCGGGCCATCCAATCCAGTTTTTTTCTTCGAAATCCTTCAACGAACCTAAGCCGGTTGCAAGTCCACCCTCGCTACGTTCGTAAACGAAATCATTTTCCGATTTGCTCACTTTTAGAGGTAACCGATTTGAAATAATATACAGTGCCATTTTTGCTTATTTTGGAGAATAAAAACCGGCTAAAATCAAAGAAATAATAACTGCAAAACAGTACCGGCTAAAATCAATTTTTCTAAAGTTAATAAAATTAAGTCAGCATCTGGGCTAAAATCAACCACATATGCTTTGTTACGAGAACAATTCATCTTGGGTTAAGGTTAAATCTTTAGAATAACCAATGGGTTAAAACAAAAGCGGAACAGAAGCCGCTGCTGTAACTGAAGTAACTATTTTCACCACGTCTGTGGGTCCAGATAATTCTTTTAGGGTCGACCATCCGTTTGTATTTGCCATCCGGGAGAAGGATACCAAAGCCATTTTGTTTGTTGGGAAAGTGATGAATCCGATTCAAAATTAGGCACGTTCAACTTTTTATTCTTTCAAACAAAAATAATTCCGATCATCTGTAATTCTAATCATTCGTTTTTTACTTATTTCGTTGTATTATGACAATCTACCCCAAAAGACTTGTCTGAAAATTAAAAAACAACCAAAATACGAAACGTATGATCAAATTCAGATTAATCTTGATCGTTGCAATGTTGCAGCTTTCAGGAATGGTTTTCAGCCAGAATCCACTAAATCAGCCTGCGCCAACTGATCCTGCTTTCAGAACAGGCAAGCTTGCCAATGGAATAACTTATTACATTCGGCACAACGAAGAACCCAAAGAAAGGGCAAGTTTTTACATCATTCAGAATGTAGGCGCTTTGCTCGAAAACGACGACCAGAATGGGTTAGCTCACTTTCTGGAACATATGGCTTTTAATGGCACCGAGCATTTCCCCGGAAAAGGAATCATTAACACGCTGGAGAAACATGGTGTGCAATTTGGGCGAAACATAAATGCCTACACCAGTTTTGGTGAAACGGTTTATAACCTGAGCGACATCCCAATTAAGCACGAAGGTCTGGTCGATACTTGTTTACTTGTCCTTAACGATTGGGCCGACTATCTTTTACTAACCGATGAGGAAATTGATGCCGAACGTGGTGTAATTACCGAAGAATGGCGTACTGGGCAAAATGCCAATCGACGCATGTTTAACCAGTATGTAAAAGTACTTCTTCAGGGCTCAAAATACACCCAACGCGATGTGATTGGGAGTATGGATGTGGTTAAAAACTTCAAATACGAAACGCTGCGCGACTTTTACCACGACTGGTATCGAAGCGATTTACAGGCAATAGCTATTGTTGGCGACATTGATGTGGATGATGTTGAACAGAAAGTGAAAGCTTTATTTTCGGGCATTGAAGCGGTTCAGAACCCTCCCAAACGCGAATTCTACGAAGTTCCTGACAACAAAGAACCGCTGTATGTACTAACAACTGACAAAGAAGCCTCCAGTTACGAGGTAAACTTATACATCAAACACAAAGCGACTCCCCCGGCAGAAAAAAATATGAACTATCTGCGCGAGAAAACAATTCAGGCATTGTTTGGCATGATGACCAGCGACCGCATCAGCGAACTGTTGCAAAAAGGAGTACCGCCTTTTGTTATGGGTAGCATCAGTTACAGTGGATTTGTTGATGGATACGAAGTTTTAAACATTGAAGCAACCGCCAAACCAAACGAAGATGAAATTGCATTTAAAACGATATTCACCGAAGCACAGCGCATTAATAAACATGGGTTTACTTCAGGAGAACTCGATAGGGCTAAAACGAATTATTTGACTTCGCTGGAAAGCCGTTACAAACAACGCGACAAAATCAGCAACGATGTTTATGCCCGCGATTGCAAAAGCAATTACATCGGTAACGAACCTCTAACTTCAATCGATTTCGATTGGGAATTCGCTCAGGCCATATTGCCAACCATTTCTGTTGAAGAAGTTTCGGCACATGCCAAACAATGGATGACTCCCGAAAATCGCGTGGTTGTAGTTATGGGACCTGATAAACCGGAAGCCAAACACCTAACCAAAGAACAGGCTTTTACAATAATCAATGAAGTTGAAAACAGTCCGATTGAACCATATACCGATCAGGTTGTATCTTCAAACCTGATTAGCAAAGAATTGAAAGGCTCGAAAGTAAAAAGCACCAAACAGCTTCCGGAATTTAACGCTGTTGAATGGACTTTGGGCAACGATACCAAAGTAGTTTTCCGTCAGGCCGACTACGAAAAAGATCAGGTTTCGCTGATTGCCATGAGCAAAGGAGGAAGTTCAAAAGTGAACAACGATAAAGTTGCCTCGGCCATGATGCTGAATCAGTTTATTGGTGCTTTCGGCGTGGGCGAATACGATGCTACTGCCTTGAAAAAAGCATTAACAGGCAAAAAAGTTAGCCTGAATGTGGGATTATCCGATTTGAATGAAACTTTCACTGGATCGAGCACTCCAAAAGACTTTGAGACTATGATGCAATTGCTTTATCTGCAATTCGAGAATCCACGGTTCGACAAAGAAGCATACGAAGCCTTACTTGGACGTTACAAAGCTTATTTGGCAAATATGACCAATAACCCTCAGAAAATAATGAGCGATTCGCTTTCGTTGATCATGACCTGTAAAAACCCACGCACGAAACTGATGACTCCGCAAATGCTCGACGAGATTTCACTGGAGCAGATTGAAGGCATTTACAAAGACCGGTTTGTTGACGCAGGTGATTTTACGTACTTCATTGTGGGTAACATCGACGAAGCAACCGCCAAAACAATGGCCGAAAAATACATCGGTTCGTTGACCAATTTGCCTCGAAAAGAGACCTGGATCGATCGTAACGTTGAAGGCCCAAAAGGAAAAACTATACGTGAAATTGTAATTCCGCAGGAAACACAGAAAGCAACAGTTATTGTGAATTTCGATACCAAAATGGATTTTACTCCTGAACAGAACTTGCTGCTGAGTGTTTTCCGCGACATCCTGAACTTCCGTTATACCGAAGAAATACGCGAAAAAGAAGGCGGAACATATGGAGTACGGGTTTCGACCAATTCAGAAAAATTTCCAAAGGCCGAAAAAAGCCTTAACCTGATGTTTGATACCGATCCGGAGAAAGCCCAACACCTGAAGTCAATTGTTTATGAGGAAATTGAAAAAATTGCTCAAAACGGCCCAACCGCCGAAGATTTGGACAAAGCAGTTAAAAATCTACTGAAAAACAGGGAACAATCGAAACTGCACAACAACTACTGGATGCAAGCTCTGAATACGTTTTACACCTACTCATACAATCCGGCAGCAGATGAAAACTATGAGAATATCCTTCAGAAAATGACCATTGCAGATGTTCAACAATTTGTAAAATCGTTGACCTCAAAAGCCGACGTGGTCGATTTAATCTTCAAGGCAAAAGCTGAATAAAACAAATTGAATTTACCAATATTAAAAAGCCTTTCATCGCTAGCGATGAAAGGCTTTTTAATGGGATACGGTATACAAAAGAAGAGTGTTCCCATACCGGAAACACTCTTCTATATTGTACAATAAAATTTATCTGATTGAGATATTTCTTAAGCTACAGGTTCAATTTCGATCATTATGAAACCTTTCGGTATTTTCTGCCCTTTTTCAATGTTGATCTTTACGATTTTACCTTTAAAAGGCATCTGCACATCGTTGTACATTTTCATCGCTTCTAAAACAATAATACTGTCGCCACCGTTCAAAACCTGTCCAACTTCCACCAAAATATCGATGATTGTTCCCGGAATATATGATTTAATCATATTAAAATTTGGTTCTTCCCAAACTTTTCGGTTCAAATACTTTTTGTTATAAGTGGTTTCGTATTTTGCACTGTGTACAATAATGTACTGCTTATTTTCCTGGTCTGCCATAATCCTTTAGTTTGGTTTAAAATGGTGGAAGTCCATGTTTTTTAGCTGGAGCCGGCACATCTTTATGCATTGAAATCTGAAGTGCATGCAACAGAATTTTACGTGTTTCCTGAGGTTCAATTACTTCGTCGATGTAACCCTTCGATGCAGCTACATAAGGATTGGCAAACTTGTCTTTGTATTCCTGAATCTTTTGCTGACGCATAGCTTCCGGATCGGCAGCTTCGGCAATTTCCTTGCGGAATACGATGTTAGCAGCACCTTCAGGTCCCATAACAGCGATTTCGGCAGTTGGCCATGCGAATACGAAATCGGCGCGTAAATGGCGCGAATTCATGGCGATGTAACCACCACCGTAAGCTTTCCGGATAATTACAGTGATTTTTGGCACTGTAGCTTCTGAATACGAATACAAAATTTTTGCTCCGTGACGAATAACTCCGGCATGTTCCTGATCAACTCCAGGAAGGTATCCAGGCATATCTTCCAATGTAATAATTGGAATATTGAAAGCGTTGCAATAGCGGATGAAACGGGCTGCTTTATCAGAGCTGTCGCAATCGAGTACCCCGGCCAAAACCAAAGGTTGATTGGCAACAAAACCAACAGTTTCGCCATTCATACGACCAAAACCAATTACAATATTGGCTGCAAAAAGCTCCATAATTTCGAAGAACTCTGAACCATCGGTAATCGATTTAATAATGTCGCGAATATCGTAAGGCATACGAGCATCAGCAGGAACAATATTTTCGATTTTCAATTTAGTTTTTGGTTCCTTTGGTGGGAAAGCTTTTGCCCGAACCGTATTGTTCCAAGGAATGTAGGTGATCAAGGTTTTGATCTGCTCGAAACATTCTTTTTCGCTCAAAGCAAAGAAATGCGCATTTCCTGTAATTTCAGCATGAACTCTGGCTCCACCAAGCGCTTCCATCGAAATATCTTCGCCTAACACACTCTTTATAACTGCAGGGCCGGTGATGAACATTTTCGAAATATTTTCAACCACGAAAACAAAGTCTGTCAAAGCAGGAGAATAAACTGCACCACCAGCGCATGGGCCGAGAATAACAGAAATCTGTGGAATTACACCTGAAGAAAGCGTATTACGGAAGAAAATTTCGCCATAACCAGCCAGTGAATTCACGCCTTCCTGAATACGGGCACCGCCCGAGTCGTTAATACCAATCAGCGGAACACGCATTTTAAGCGCATGATCCATGATCTTGGTGATTTTACGGGCATGCATTAATCCTAAAGATCCTCCTTCAACAGTAAAATCCTGAGCATAAATACAAATTGGAGAACCATATATCATTCCCGTTCCAATCACAACTCCGTCTCCTGCCAAAACTTTATTGCTCATGTTGAAGTCAGTTCCAACATGCTCAACGAACATATCGTATTCATGAAATGAGCCCTCATCAACAATAGCGAGGATACGTTGACGTGCGGTCATTTTGCCTTGAGCAACTTGCTTCTCAATAGCCTTATCCCCTCCACCCAGACGAACCTCATCCTTCCGTTTACGAAGGTCTAAAATGCTTCTTTTCAGTGACATAGAATTTGTTTTTGATTAAAATAATCTAATTTTTGACTTTTATTCGCACCCAAACAGATGCTTTAACAGCGCGCAAAATTATCATTTTTTCTTTGTATGACATGTTTTATAAAACATTCGTGCAAAAAAAACTGTTTTCGCTTGTTTATTTGTTTTTGAATTATATTACCCCAAGTTTGAATTTTTAAGCATCACTTCGCAGCCCTGCGATAAAGATAGAAGGCCAATCCTCCGTAAACTAAATTCGGAATCCACATGGCCAACCAGGGAGCCAGCAAATCGCTGGTCGCAAAGACTGTAGTTACCTGCATAAAAAGAATGTACGAGAAACTTAAAAGCAATCCCAATCCCAGATGAAACCCGATACCACCCTTTATCTTTCGGGAAGCAAGGGAAACACCAATGATCGTCAGAATAAATGCAGAGAACGGTCCAGACCTGCGTTTATGCTTTTCAATCTCATATTCGATTGTATTTACACCTCGAAGTTTCAGGTTTTCTATTGATTTGTTTAGCATAGGCAGGGTCATTGTTTCAACAATATTAGAAACCACCTGATAATCTTCAGGAAGCATGTTTAACGTGGTGTCCTTTTCGCTTCCCTGAGTTATTTTCTCAGTATAGCCATCAATAGTCCTTATATTAAAATCATGAATGACCCATTTCTTTTTCTCACGATCCCATTTGATGTAATCAGCTGACAATTTTGAAACCAGTTTCCGTTCAGCAAATTTCTCGACGGTAAATTTATATCCTACGTCGTTAGTGGCATTGTAAGCCGACATATAAACAAATACACCCGGTTCAATCTGGCGATGTATATTTTTCTCATTTGACGCCCGCTGGGTGCCAATATACATATTCCTGAAATCGACCTTTTTCTTATTCGCTGGCGGAATAACATAATTACCAAGCATGTATGAAAACAATGCAATCACACCTGCACCAACCAGATAGGGTCGCATAAGCCGGTTAAACGAAACTCCACTGCTTAGAATAGCAATAATCTCGGTATTGTAAGCCAGTTTGGAGGTAAAATAAATAACGGCAATGAATGTAAACAGGCCGCTGAATAAATTGGCAAAATAGGGTACAAAATTCAAGTAATAATCAAAGATAATAGCCTTTGTGGGAACATCCTTCGACATGAAATCATCAATATTTTCGGAAATATCGAAAACAATAGAAATACTGATAATTAGGGCAATGGCATAAAAAAATGTCCCAAGAAATTTCTTAATGATATACCAATCAATTTTATACAGCATACTTGTTCAAGTCAAAAAGTTTAAAGTCAAAAGTTAAACATTTCATTGGAGTCATTTAAGGCACTTATGGTGTTTGTGATTAAAACAACCGATGCCAATCTATGACGCGAAGCAAATGACAAAGCTATTGTATATAACTAAATATTATTAATTTATCCATAAAACATCAGAGCCTTACCGATAGTTGCTGGACCATCTCTTCTTTCCAGCTTTTAAATGTATCATTCAGAATATGCCTTCTTGCTTCTTTAACCAACCATAAATAAAAGGCCAGATTATGCTGGCTTGCGATTTCTGCTCCAAGCATTTCGCCCGAAATAACCAAGTGACGCAAAAATGCCTTACTATAATTAGAATCAACAAACGAAGTTCCATCCGGATCAACCGGCGAAAAATCATCAGC
>JBBQXI010000005.1:0-30075 GCA_038209805.1 Bacteroidales bacterium
TCATAATTTCCGTTTATAATGTTGGTTTCGGCCAAACGCATAACAGCACGCGAACTTTTCTGGTAATCGGGCAAAGCCTCCATGGCCTCGAAGGCAAAACGCTGAGCCGTATTAACAAAACCCAAATGATAATACACTTCACCGGCAATCATCGGAATGGTATAATCGCGAACGAAATCGGGCAACAGTCCGCCAATACCATTCTGGAAATAGTTGAACATGCGTTCGCCAAGCATATCTTCTTTGGCCAAAGCCAAATTCAGGCAGGTTACCGAAAGCGGTGTAGTTGGTGCCTTCTTCTCGGCCATGGCAATTACCCGATCCCATTTTCGCATCCGGCAGTTGAAGTCGTAAGCCATAACTTCTTCTTTTCCCATATCAACTGAATGATTGATCAAAAAAGAAGCTCCAAAAACCAGCACAATCAACTGACCGGCAAGTAATATCTTCGAATGATCTCGTTTTATAATTTTTGAAAAGTAATAAAGAGCAAATGGAATGACGACCAGCAAAAGGGCAACAATACCAACCGAAACCGGAACATTAACCGGGAAACGGAAATAATTGGCGCCAATCCACACCTGACGAACCGGATATTGCAAAAATAATGACTTGCAAAGTGTCGGAATTGCATATGAAATTACAGTTGAAATCAATGCAAAAATTGACAAATGAACCACTTTCAAATTCCGGTTCACTGCTTCAAAAACCAGTGCAAATAAAGGGAGCAAAACAAAAGCACCGCCAGCCAACCAGTATAAAACCGGAATCGAAACCAACGCAAATCCCAACCGAATATTTACAGACTTTATCAGTAGAAAAGCCGCAATAAATCCCGACACAATCAGCATAACGATTAAACCTCCCAGCAGGTAGTTTTCGTCGCAAAACAAGCTCCAATAAAGCAATGAAGGAATAAAAGTAATCGGAATGAAAACGGGCTTTGCGCCAAGTTGCTTTGAAATAAACCAAACGACACGCTGAAGACTGACTAACAACACAGCAATAATCAGAGCTCCAACCCACGAATAAAAATAGAATTGGGTGAAGAAATTGCCAATATAATCACTGATTCCACCGGGCTTGGCAAAGAAATTCAGGAAGTAATCAGATGAAAACAAAAACATTTGGTATTGTTCCTGATAATTCAGATGGAACGGGTACAAAAAGGCAAAAAACCAAAAGACAATAAGTCCAAAAGTTAGCGATAGCAATTTATCGAGAGAGAAATATTTCATTGTACAAATTTCTTGTCAAGTTTGTGTTTTGGGCAACAGTCATCGGTCATTTGAAATTTCGCTTTCCTAATGACCATTGACTCTTTCCTATGTTATTTCACCTGTTCAGCCTCCTGCTCCAAATACACCTTTTCGATGTCAGCCGCATCAAACGGAACCGGAGAAACAGACAAATCAGGAATATTAAACGATTTCAACTTGTAATCATAAATTTCAGGATCGCGTTGCGGCAAAACAAACGGTTTGTGCGCTTTTCCTGAAGCATCAATATAGCAAAAATAGGGTTTGCCATAAATACCGTCGTCGCGTTTGCTGGCAAAAACAAACCATCGGCTATTCGACGACCAGCTGTGGTACGAATCGGAATTGGGGCCATTTACCTTTTTCAACTGATCGATTTCTCCAGTTTGAAGATTCATCATCTGCAAATCGGCTTCGCGGTGCCAGATTGGAAATGTTCCGTAATCGGCAACGGTATAAAGCAAAAATTTACCGTCGGGCGAAGCTTTCAAATGACAAACAGAACCACCCATTTTCTTTGCATTCCACAACGTATCGATTTTCGTTCCAATTTCGCCTTTTTCAGCGTCGAACCCGACGCGACAAATGTTGTATTTCAACGATTTGATGCTATCGGGCAACGTCACTTTGGGTGCAGAACAGAAATAGATCCACTTTCCATCAGCCGAAAACACTGGAAATGTTTCAAAAGCCGTTGAGTCAGAAAGAAAAGGCTGAGTGATAGCCTTATCCGAATCCAAATCAATCACTACCAAATCGGAAGCTGTATCGTAAACTTCAAGTCGGTCAGTCCGGTTGGCGTGCAATTCAGGAATGATAATGTTGGTGGAGAAAACAGCATATCGTCCGTCGGGATGAAAATCGCCATAAACCGCATTCGAAATCATGCCATTGGCACGGGTATTTATTTTTCGTAGTTTGCCATCTCTGTTCAGAATAGTTCCTCCCTTTTCGCCCCTCAAATGGAACATCGAAAGCTTTCCACTCTGACTCCCGTGAATGTGGCAATTCATACAACTGCCTTTGGTTAAGTTATTGTCGGCCAACACACGCTCATCAAAACTTTCAATATTGCGTTCCACAATCTGCAATTTGTTCCAGACTTCGTAACCGGGTTCTATGAGCCGGTAACTCAGGTACGAATCAACCTTATCGCTTTTCACATACCATTTAAACGATTTATATTTAATCCATTCACCATTCGAACGAGCCAAAACCGTTACAAGCAAACTGTCATTCAGGTTAGATGCGAGCAAATTCTTCCAATGATCAATTGGTATTTCAACTTTTTGTTCTCCTTTTACTGTTATTGAATCTGATTTCCCTTTGATCGTTACAATTATTTTTTCAGGTTTATTCCGTAACAGAAAATTGAGAGGAGCTATATTCTGAGGAATGGTAACATCTATATAATCAGGATAAACCGGCGGAAAATCCTTGCTGATCTTTACATTTTCTGGAACACTGCACGAAAAAATTACCAATGCTATAAGATATCCAATCAAATATGCTCTCATTTCTTCTGAATTGTGGCAAAGTGATAATAAAACCAGTACGATTTCGAGAATTGCTTATTCAGTGCATTCATATCTCCTGAAGTCTGCTCGAAAATACGGGTATATTCGGTAAACCTCGTAAGTATTTCCGGATTGATCGAATACGATTGAGCCTCTTGTTGCGAAGCTCTATCAGCAACCAACTGCACAAGTAAAGCTTCGGCATAAACTTTTGGAACCGCACGATTCAGTTTCAGGTAATAGCGATCGTAGTTTTCGCGAAACAACTTGATGTCTTTATTGAGCAACAGGTAACAAAGCAGGTAATCAACAGCTATAACATTGTCGGGATGTTGCTCAACAAGGAATTGAAGCGACAACAGATAGTCGTTCGATTTTCGCAGCATATCGGCATTTGAAATCTGACTTCGTTTGCTGGCAAGCCAATTATTTGTTTCAGCAGATTGGATCATATTAAGTCGGCTTTCGGCCCATTTTCGGTGGAAAAGAGTTTTGGAAAGAATCCTCAGGTATTTGACAGCCGCCGCCGAATCGCCTGTCACCAGATTAATTTCGGCCAAACGACGTATCATTCGCGAGCTTCGCTGATATGGCGAAAAGGTATTTCCAAGCATGGCCGAATGCTGAGCCATGTTCATATCGCCGATCAGGAAAAAAACTTCGTTGCTGACAAATATCGATTGCCAGTTTTCCTCAGGTGTCACCGAAGGAATCAGCCCCAGCGAAAATGGCTGATAAAAATCGAGCAGATTTTCAGCTAAAAGACCTTTCTGTGCCAAGGCCATGTCGGTAAAGTAGGCCGCCTGCTTATTTCTTAAATCGTATTTTTTTGAAAGTTCGATGACTCGATCAGGGTTTCCGAAATAGGTTTCACTATCGAGTGAAAGTATTTTTTCGAGGTTAAAATCGGCTTTGATTTTTATTCCAACAGAAAGCACTAATGCAAAAACAGTAAGGATTCCAAAACTGATCAGTTGTAAATAGATTGATTCAAACTTCCTCAGGAAAAAGGAGCTTATAACCGCAAGCAAGAGTGCTACTTGTAAAAGTAAACTTTGCTTACTGAAGGCAGGAAAAATAACAGACTGAATTGGAGTAAGCAAATAATGGTGCCTTAAAATTGGTGGAATAGCGAATGTAATTGCCAGTACAATGATCCATTTTATCCAGTGAACCCGGTGACTGTTTATATCGTAAGCCAAAACCAGAAATGGGAAAATGAGAAATGAACTACCCAAAAGCCAATAACCGGTCAAGGAAAATATTGTCAGAATAGCATATGAAATCCACACTTCGGAAAGAGCTGCATAGATTAAAAACATGCACAAAACAAGGATAAAACCGACCGAAACAGATACGCCATGTAATGTATTGCAATGAAGAGCCAAGTCAGTCGAAGCCGGAAGCAAAGCCCACAGTCCGGCTTTTGCACTTGAAGTAATGCGTTTAAGTACGATGACGCTAAGCAACCATTCAATACAAAAAAGGAAAGCCAATATCGCAGCGCCACCGCACCGCAGATAGAAAAACTGAGTCAGGAAATCGCCCGAATAAGCGGCCAGCCAGGCCGGCTTTTTAAAGTAGGATAGAAAATAATCGGGAGTGTACAAAAACAATTGGATCTGCTCTTTAAAGAACAAATGGTAAGGGTAAAAGAATTGGAAAAACACAAAACTAAAACCCACGAGTCCAACAGGCAAAACCCAATTATATGTTTTGAAATACCCCTTCATTCAATCAGGTCATTTTACGTTCAGTTTCTGCTTTTGCTCATTATTAAAAGCACTACCTATCATTTTTTGAACAAACTGACCAACAGCATTTTCTTTGTTATTCAATACAAAATTAAAGTGAAAGTTCGTAGCATCAATGTTCAGCATATCTGCCCTTTGTTTCAGATCTTGTTTTACACTATCGCTGGCATCCCTATACTGTTTTATCAAGTCAGCGTCGATAAGGTCGAACTTCATTTTCCGTTCTTTCCAATACTGAAGTGAGTCGTTGAGTGCTGTGCCATGAACAGAGCTACTTTTATCTAATTTTACGTTCATTTTGCCTGCCTCCCGAACTACTAAAAGCTCTTCAAGGTTATATCTCAATACGGGTTTAGCCCTAATAACATACATCTCCGGATTTTTTGTAAACCCCTCAAATCGAAATGACCCGTTCTTTATGAATGTTGAATCTACTCTTTCCTTTGATGCATTCTCCATCGGTACCAGATAAATTAGTTCACCATCATAGGTTTTGTCGGGTAATTGGCCAACAATTGTAAATTTATTTCGGGATTGACAGGAAATAAGAAACAAGAACAAAACAAAAACAGAATTTTTCATAAAAATCAGAATAACCTTACATAAAAAATCAGACAAAATTTCAATATGCAAAAAGAGGACGAGCCATGAGCCCGCCCTCTCTAAACATATTTAGCCGAAAATACTAATTAATCTGCTTTTCTAAACAACCAAAACCAAGCCTCTCCCCAACCACCAGTTCCTGGTGCATGATAAGAAAGTGTCATTTTATTATTATCCAATGAAAGGATGTCGTATGTATTCACATTTTTTTTCCCTTCATTGATTGAGATACCACAAAGCACTGTCACGTTTGATGTAGTTAACACACCTTGTGCCCAGGTTGCTCCATTTCCATCGGCTGTCGTTTTCGACATATCAAAATCAAACTTACCTTTCTTGGCGGCAGTGCCAGTGGTATAGTTTTTGGTTAAAGAAGCACCAGTGGTAGAGAAAATCATTGAAGCGCCTTCGCCTTCACCAGCAGCCTGGCCATCTAGCTCACCGATTTTAAGCGCCCACCAACCTGGTGAATTATTGCCCAAATATCCTCCGTTACCGAAACAAGAAGTAGCAGTTTCGTCCCAAACCCATGTTTTTTGGCCAGATCCGCAAAGGTATCCCCACTGTGGCGCAACAGGAAAAGTAAGTTCGTCAACAGTTACCTGAAGATCTTTGGTTATTTGACTTCCATCTGGATTTAATCCCGTAAATGCAATTGTAGCAGTTCCAGGAACAACCATCAATATGGTGTCAGATTGTCTTTGCGAAACCTTCAAACCATAATCCCATGACGACAATACAGGGCTATTATTTGTTAACACGATTTTATTTGATTTCTTGCCATTAACAACAATCGGGGTGGCTGTTACGTCCAATTGATCGGCGGTAATTGCGCCTCCAATTGAATCACGATTTTCAATAGGGTCACATGCTACCAGAACAATGGCCAACATGTACAAAGCATATATTATATTTTTCATATTCGCTTAATTAAAAGTCTTTAAACAATTATATTATTTCCATCCGGTATACTCCGCACCTGTAGTTCCCCAACCGTCGTTCTGAACCAGAACACCCTGAGAAAGCGCAATTTGAGCTTCAGGAATCGGGAAAAATCCCTTGGTCGCATTGTAGCGTGCCTTGTAACCTCCACCAAACGATTTGGTCACATCAGCAGTGCTCTTGTAGTAGCACGCAACTCCAATTTGTTTCTCAAGTAAATCGGCAGCAAGACCCCAACGGCGGATATCGTTCCAGCGAGTGCCTTCAAAAGCAAGCTCCCAACGACGTTCATTCTGAATGTTAGCCAATGAGTAAGGTTTATCTGTCAAGCCAGCACGTTCGCGAACCTTATTCATATAGGTATTGGTTTGTGTTAATTCAGAGTGCATCAGGTAAACATCGGCCAAACGAATAATAACCTGATCCATTGTATTGTCGAGCTGGAAATTTTCAGGAGTGTCATACATCAATACACTATATGAAGATGCATAACCACCATCAGTATTTTTTGCAGATACCGGACTATATTTCTTTTGCCAGTAATCAGTTTCCTGAACAAAGTCAGCCCATCCACCCTTTGTATAATTTGGAAGTTCCTGAGGAATATCAATAATTGAAGCTGAACGGCGAATATCTGTTGGTTCTGCAGCTTTCCAGTCATTCCAAAGTGTTGGATTTACCGGACCCATTCCCCAGCCTTGACCAAATGGGAATGTTTTTGCTAAATCCTGACCACCACGTATTCCGAAGTAAAGAGCATTCTGATTGGCATAGCCAATAGTTGTGCTCCAGCTTGGAAAGTTTGAGAATTTAACCGAAAACATGGTTTCAGGATTTACAGCGCCATTGTCTTCAACCCATTTCAAACCTTGACCTTTGGTATATGAATAATCTTCAACCGTATATTTGTTGGTATATGACCAAAGGTTGCGATAATCACCAACAAGAGCGTGACCACTATTCTTGATACAATCTTCAACCCAGGCAACTACCTGATCTTTAGTTACAGATCCACCACCAACAAGTGGAAGTGCATCTTTTGTATAAAATCCGGTATAGAACAAATATACACGAGCCATAAGTGCCTCTGCAGCCCATTTGGTTGCATGTCCGGCTTCAACCGAAGTATAAGGTTTCGCTGGCATCATTTCAATAGCTGTTTTCAGGTCGGTTGCAATCTGTGCATAAAGCTCCTCAGGAGTAGCCTTAGGAAGATTCACAGGATCAGTGGAAACAACCAGAGGAACCTGTCCAAAAAGGGTAGCCATTTCGGAGTAGAAAAAGGCACGCATGAAATAGGCTTCGCCTTTTATCTGATTTTTTTGATCGTCGCTTTCGAATCCAGTACAATTATCAAGCGTTTCAATAGCCATGTTTGCCCTGAAAATACCTTTGTAGCGGGTATTCCAGAAATCCTGAAGCATGCTTGATCCATAATTAAGCATAAGATCTAACGCCTGAACCATTTTATCATTTTCGCCTCCTCCACCAAAACGGTCGTCGGAAACAAGCTCTGAAACGAAATAAGATGAACTCGCAGGACTTGCAACAGCATAGTTCAGGTTGGAGTAAACTCCAGTAATCATTTGCTGGGCGTCGGTTAAAGTCTGAGGATAATTTGAAGTATCCTTTTTTGTGAGATTACTTGTATCTAAAAAATCTTCACAACTCATAAATAGCAGCGATGTTGCGGCTATACATATATAAATTAAATTCTTCATAGCGGGAAATAATTAAAATTTGAGATTAACACCCATCAAAAATGTCCGTGGACTTGGATAGAATCCTAAATCAACTCCAGATACCCAGCTTTGACCGCCGCCATATCCAATTTCAGGATCCTGCCCAGAATACTTGGTGAATGTGTAAACGTTCTGCGCTGTTACATATAAACGAGCCTGTGAAAAAGGTAATTTGGTGAACAATTTTTTGAAATCGTAGCCAACACTTACATTTTGAATTTTTACATAGTCACCGTTTTCAATATAGATATCAGAAATTTCCTGCCAGTTTGTATTACTTCCACTTGTTAAGCGAGGCAACTTATTCGAAGTTCCTTCTCCGTGCCAGCGGGAAAAAATATCTGTTGTATAGTTTTGAACATATGAGTCGGCAAACGAACGATACGATTTTGCAATTTGTTGCCCGAAAGCTCCGGTACCAGCCACATTCAAATCAAAACCTTTGTAATCAACATTAAAACCGAAACCGATAGTAAAGTCCGGATGAGGATCACCAATTTCAACTTTATCTTTGGTATCAATTTTTCCATCATTGTTGGTATCAACAAAAATTAAATCTCCGGGCTGAGGTTTTGATTGCAAGAATGTTTTTGTAGCGGCAATTTCTTCCAGATTCTGGAATACTCCAGCCGTTTTGTATCCCCAGAAATAACCAATAGGAAATCCTACCTCTGCACGATACATTTCAGGAGTACCCTGGCTCAAAACATTGGCATCACCATGAATGATTCCTTCACTATTAGCAATACGAGTTACCTCATTCTTATTATGGGCAATGTTGAAGTTTACTCCATAGTTTACTTTACCAATATGATCTTTCCAGTTAACGCCAAGCTCAAAGCCCTTATTCACAACATCACCACCATTAATGTATGGAGCTTTTGTTCCATATGATCCCAATATCGGTGCGTCAACAAGCCAGTCGATGGTTTTTTTGTTATACCAGTCGAAAGCCAAACCTAAACGCGACTGTATGAAACGGGCATCAAACCCTAAATCAACAGTTTCAGAAGTTTCCCATTTAATGTCTTTGTTCGGAAGAATTTCGGCATAACCACCGGTAGACTGTGTAGTCTTGGTATTTCCAAATGAATAGGCTCCTGTTAAATCGAAAGCCACAGTTGCAAGATATTGGAAATTATCAATCGCGGCGTTACCGTTTTGTCCCCAACTACCACGTAATTTAAAGAAATCTAACCAACTCTTGGTGTTTTGCATAAACGACTCATTCGTCATAACCCAACCTGCCGAAACAGATGGGAAATAACCCCAACGATTTCCACGGGCGAAGTTTGAAGAACCATCGGCACGCATCACAACGGTAGCCATATAAGTTTCTTTGTAGTTGTAGCTTAAACGTCCAAAGAACGACTCAACGCCTCCTGATCCCCATGGTTTACCGCTGATTGTTGTTGTACCGGCAGTCAGGCCTTTAGTATTATCGAGCCATGCATGTTCAAAATCAGTAAAAAGTGAGTAGCCATTGGTAACATTCATATCTTCACCCATTCCCCATTTTTCGAGTGACTGACCAATAATGGCGTTAAATGAATGTTCGTTAAACATTTTTGAATAGGAAATCGTGTTCTCAAATGTCCAGCTATAGCCTGATCCCATTGACTGGTTAACCTTATCGATGGTATTCATGCTCGAAGTTGAAAGTTCATACTTTGGAGTATATTGACGAAAGCTGCTTGCGCTGTTCTTATATCCAAACGTACTTTTCAACGTTAAATCTTTAATGGGTTGAATTTCAAGAGAAGCATTTGCGTTTAAATTGTAGTTTTTCGACAAATTCTGACCCCGATTATATACCATATTTGCAATAGGGTTTGCAATGTCCGGATTAAAAAGATCAAGCCCTGTTAAAACCTTGTCTTTTTTATTGAAATATGTTCCATCAGCACCGTAAACTGGCATCAGTGGACTACCAACCATCATATTGTGAATGTCGTTCCAATAGATATTGCCAATACCAATCCCTTGTTTTTCGCTGTAACCAAAATTTAGGTTTTCTGAAAATTTTACCACATCACGGCCTGAACTACTTTTCAAAATAACATGCTCCGAATTTAATCGAGCAGTATAACGTTTATTGCCTGGCTCAACCGGACTACCATAGATACCTTGTTGATCGCTATATGAAAAACCCAATGAGAATTTCGAGGTCTCACTACCACCTAACATGTTGATGGCGTGGTTCTGTGTAGCCGCATTTTTATTGCGGATCTCTTTTAGCCAATTAGTCCCGTTCCACTCTCCGCTTTGGATTTTAGAATATAAAGAAGGTAATACTCCTTGCCAATCAAAAGCAGCCAATCCTTCATTAAAATTAATTTCATTCAGAACGGACATATATTCTTTTGCATTTAAAAGCGGTGGTTCCTTGTATGGATTTTGAATACCATAATACCCATCGTAGGTAACCTGCATTTTTCCTGACTTACCTTGTTTGGTAGTAACCAAAATAACACCGTTAGCAGCGCGAGCTCCGTAGATTGCAGCCGAAGCAGCATCTTTCAATACATCAACCGACTCAATATCCGCAGGGTTTAACGAGTTAATATCACCTCCAGCAATCCCGTCGATAACATACAATGGATTGGAATTACCAATAGTACCCAAACCACGAACGGTAACTTTATAACCTTCACCAGGCATACCCGATGATTGAGTAATGCTAACACCTGGAGTTTGACTCTGTAAAGCACCTAAGGCACTTACAGTACTCATCTTTTGCAAATTTTCTCCGGTTACCTGAATGGTTGATCCGGTATTTAATTTCTTTTTCTGAACTCCATAACCAATAGCAATAACCTCTTCAATACCAACAGTTTCTTCTTCAAGAACAACATTAATACTGGTTTTACCGGCCACTGCAACATCCTGAGACTTCATACCAACAAAAGAGAACTGTAAAATTGCATTTACAGGCACATTACCAATATTATATACACCGTTAATGTCGGTGATAGTTCCATTTGTAGTTCCTTTTACTACAACAGAAACGCCAGGTAATGTACCACCCGATCCATCGGTAACTTTACCGGCTACCTTACTTGTCTGCTGAGAATAAGCACTATTTTCATTTTCAGTGAAAAGGAGAATCTGCCTGTTTACGACTTTGTAACCGGTTGATGTGCCTTCGAATAATTTTTGAAGCGCCTGATCAATGTTAAGCGAATTAATTTCAAGATTTACACGCCGCTCAACATCAACCTGATGATTGTCGTACATGAAAAAGAAATCGCTCTGATTTTCGATCTCGTTTAAAACTTCTTTCACCTGACTATTTTGAACTTTCAGATTAAGTTTGGTCTTTTGTGCGTAGCTGCTTGAAAAAGCACTTAAAACACTCAGAACCATTAAGAATAGCGTAAGTCGCATAATTAAAAGAATTTTTTGTGCAAGCGGGTTCCCTCGCCACACGTGCATTGATTTTTTTTTCATAATTTTGAATGATTTAGTTTTTTGAATTTTCTATGCAGTACTTTTTCTCAGGAAGCTTTTTGCATGGAAAATTCGGTTCAACAATAAAACTAATTTAGAACAGGGAGCCTCGAACGCTTCCTGTTTTTTTGTGTCGAATTACCTCATAGCTTTTTATATTTGATCGTTACTTTTTCTCCTTCTATCTGATATTCAATAGGTGTGATAACCGAAATAAGTGCAAGAACTTCGCGTAAACTTTCGGTTTTAACTTTGAATGTATAGTTGTGACTGTAATACAGGGTATGATCTAGCTGAATTTTCACCCCATACCATTTTTCCAAATAATGAATTACTTCTTCAAAAGGCTGGTTATCGAAAATCAGCATGTTATTTAGCCATGCAGTAAGTGCTTCCATGTTCTCAGCCTTCTGTACATGATAAATTCCCTGATTATAAACCAATTGCTGACCTGGCATTAATTCCGAAACTGGTTCGTCTTCTAAATTAAAAACCTGAACCTTACCCGAAACCAATGTAATATCAGCAGTATTTTTAGCAGCATCTTCGTTCACATTGAAACGAGTGCCAAAAACACGCACCTGAAATTTAGATCCCTGAACGATAAAAGGATGAGTTGGGTCTTTTACCACATCGAAAAAACACTCGCCTTTCATACTGACATTTCGGTTCGTGGCTGAATAATCGGATGCGTATTGCAATTCGGAACCCGAATTGAGCCACACACAGGTACTATCGGGCAGCACAACCTGAGTTTTATTTCCTTCCGGAGCAACAATTTTTGTAAATGAAATTTTAGAGGATGAATTCATAAATCCATCGCCGAGACCTAATCCCGCCATAAAAACCAGTGCCAAAACAGCAGCGGCGGCCGAGATTCGAAAATAAATGGTTCGAAATATGTTTTGTTTGGGACGAGAATTAACCTTCTGCATCAATTTCTGCCAATTGACAGATAAATCAGGCTGATAAAATTCGGTACTACTTTTCGAAACCGACCAAACATTCATTATTTCAGTCAAAATTACCGGATGCTCCGGAGATAAATCCAGCCATTCCTGAATTTGTTGCATTTGATCCTTATCAGCTTCGTCTTTCAAACGAGCGGAGATCGCATCCCAAGGTATATGGTGTTGTTGCATAGTCATAGTCTTACGTGTATATGTCTTATAAAAAGAAAAAATCCCTCAATCAAAATTGAAGGATTTTTAAACTTTTTTAACACCTTATTGTAGATTACACAAATACAGCTACTTATAACTCAAGCTATCGCAATATTTAATTTACAAATACTTATGGAATTCAGATACACAGATGTTTCAGATTTGGTTACCCAACAAAAATTCAACAAACAAAAATTCAAATCATATGAGTTATGAAGCAATGAAAGAATTTGTTTTACATCCACAGAAGAAAACCTATCAATCTAAAGAAAACAGTATGAGAAACAGCATAAAAATTTGCTGGTAATAAGGACTAAGTGATTCACGAAGTTTGCGCAAAGCAATTCCGACATGGTTCTCTACTGTTTTTGGGGTAATTCCCAATTGCTCGGCAATCTCTTTGTGCGACAGGTTCTCTTCCCATGCCAATTGGTAAATCTGCTTACTTTTCTCCGGAAGTTTATTGATAGCCGTATTAATAATTTCGCGCAGTTCGTTATTCTCCATGAGTTGTTGCGAACTCAAATCATCCAGAAAAACTGATTGTCCGAGATCAATTGAGGTAAACATCTTTTTCTGTTCTTTCCGATACAAACTTATGGCTTTGTTTTTAGCCGAAGAAAATAAGAATGATTTGAAGGTTGCTTTGATGTGAAGAGTTCGGCGTTTTTCCCAGATATAGGTGAAAATTTCCAGAGCTATTTCTTCCGAAAGCTCTTTGGAGTGCAGGTAAATCAAGAGAAAATTGCACAAATCAGTGAAGTGGTGGTCGAACAAAAAACGATAAGCCGCGACGTTTCCATCCGACATTTGCAGCAAGGCCTCCGCATCGTTCTTAAAATTTTGCTTCAACATATCTCTTCCTTTAAATCACAACTTCACCCAACTGTTGGCAAATATAGTAATTTGGTACTTATTACAATATCTCTGTGAAAACCTCGGTTACATCGTCCAATCACCCCAAATAATTCTGATCATTGTCCACCAAAGATTTAAAATCTCCGCAATACTTTTCCTGGTATAATTCGAGATAGAGTTTCCCAAAATTGTCGAATACCGCACGAGCCAGACTCAGTTTACCCTGTCGGGTCAGAATACTGATTTTCTTACGCAGAGCCGATTCATTCAGCAAATCGTTAATGCTGATGACCTCGGCAACTTCCAAAAGTAGCGCATCGTATTTTTCTTCGGGCAGCAAACGAAACAGATTCAGCCCATATTCGATGATACGGTTACTCATTCGGTCAATGTACGGATCGATCCATGATTCTCTCATGTTTGGAAACAGAGTGCCCTTTTTCAGGATTGATAAAAGCTCCGGAAGCTGTCTGACAAGTTTTTCAACATCATTTGCACCAGCCTCATTTAGCCTCGCTTCAACAAAAGCATAATCGATAAAATATTGCTCTGTAAATTCAAATAACCAAAGCTTATCCTGAAAAACAAGTTTCATTCCGGAACAGGATGCCAGCAATGCTTTCAAATTTTGGATGTTGGTGCCACGAATATTCTTGGCGTTTTGCGGACTCGTTCCCGGCCACAAACAATCAGACAGATCTTTTGAACCAATCCCATTCCGACCTCCAACACTATTCAAAAGGATTAGCACAAAAAGTTGCTTTATTTTGGGAGAAAACTTTTTACTCACATCTTTTCCATCAGCATCGATCACTTTCAGTCCACCAAAACAACAAATATGTTCGGAATTTTCAGGTGCGATGCTTGCAGAAAAAGGAACCTTAACCGGAATCAATTCTGTTTCCAGCGTTTTATCCATATCAGTTCGATCCTTGTGAATTAATCGGTGTCTTAGGTAAAAACCTAAAATCCCCAGAAAAAGAATCAATCCCAATATCCAGCTTGAAGAAATGGCCTCTTTTGTCGAATTTCCGGATAAATATTCATTATTGATTTCCTCTTCATTCAGTTCCCGATCCCAAATTTTAATCTCGCTCATGTAGCCCACAAAATACTCTTCCCAAAGGTTACTGCCAATGAGCATGGTGTAATCCGAATCGACATACGGAGTCAGCAAACGGATCTTCTCTGTCAGTTTACCATTTAGATAAAAACTGATGAAGTTATCAGAGCCAGTATGCACCAAACTGATGAACGACCATTGATTAAGAGGTATTGCCGTTTTTGCCGAATAGTAATCTCGCACTCCCTGCACAGTAAAAGTGAGTAACCCATTGTGTATTTTTAGTACAAAATCCTTTCCTTTCCCCAGAATACAATTGTTCGCTCCCAACTCAGTAGGTTTTATCCAACCAGTCATGCTTAAGTTCGATTTTAATGCGGCTCTGCTTTTTAAACCACCATCAGCATAAGCCTTTCCGGAGAAAAATGCGCAGTTACCGCGGATTTTGTCCCGAACGAAATCCATATTATATGGAATAATCTCGTTGTCATTTTGCCGTTTCAAATTGCTTATCTTTTTCGAAAAGGTATATTGATCTGTCAAACCAAAATCGGGATCGAGCTGAACCGCATTGAAAACTTTCAGGTTTCGGAGATTTTCAGGAGACGGCAACACAATGTCAGGCGAAAACTGGTAACCAGCCCTATAGGGTGAAAGTGGCAAACTACCCGACAGACTGATTGGAAAACTAAAATAGCCGTTCGTTTCCCGGTTCGGAAGGTCTTTCCATGATACTCCAGATAATAATTTATCGCCATCGCGTACAACTCCAAAAATTTTTTGATGAGCATTTAGCTCGTGAATAATGTCCGCTAATTTGATTATTGAAAAGGGCTTGGACTGAATAAAATTAGGCATCTTTCCGGTCTGCTCCCATAGACCTGTAAAAAAATCAATCGCAGGAATCGAATCCGAATCAACCTCCATCCAAAGAAATTCCTTACAACTAAGGCTCTTTTTTACAGTTTCTGCGTCAGTGCTAACGCTGATTTTATCCAGATTATTCTCAGTCAATACAAATATTCCAGGGTAATCTTTATTTAAAATTGGAGCTTTACCATCCGGAATAACAACTACCGGCAATTTATCTTTTGGAATCCGGGCAATCATTCCTTGCAGCTTTTCAGTTATTTCTCCTGAAGTCAGGAATGCCAATGGAATTTTCTTCAGCAATAACGAATCAAGTTGCTGCAGACTTAGTTCTTCCGGATTAATCAGTAGATGCGAATGTAGCCGCAGCGTTTGCCTGATGTTATCCTGATGCTCTCGGCTTTCAGCCAGCAAAAACAGCGGAATAACATTCAGCAGAATGATTAAAACGAGTTTATATGAAGGTATATTTAGTCGCAAACGTTTAATTCATATCAGATTAGTCCACCCAAGTTGAATGTGATACTACTTTCAAGGTTCAAAAAATTCATTCTTAATTCTTCGATTTTTGAAGCACCCAAATTAGGCAAAATTATGGATTAATCAGATAAAACATGATCTTCGCAAATCAATAGAATTAGACGATATGGCAAAAGGTAAATTCAGACAAATATTCTTTGGAAGGGCAGCTCTCCCGATCTGGCTGGCATTGGCGACTTTCGGGTTGACTGAATTATTTTCGCGTCATCCCAAGGTTACCGAAGTCTTTTACTCCCAAACGTTCTACCCTGAAATTGCTTTTCTGTTATCATTTGTAAGCAAATGGGTTTCATTTTCAATGGACGATACGTTTTATGTGCTTTTGACGATTTTTCTATTGACAATTTCCCTATTGTCGATTTTCAGGAAAATCAGATTCGGAAAATTTCTGTTGTTATTCCTGCAAACACTTTCTATCTGCTATGTGCTTTTTTATTGGTTCTGGGGTTTTAATTATTACCGCTCCGGAATTAATGATCGGCTTCAGATTGGCAAATCGAAGCCCGACACCGTACAATTTGTCCGTGTTCTGGAAAATCTGATTGCACAAACCAACGAATCGTATTGCACATTCGATAGCATTACAAAATCCGGGATTTCCAGACTGGTTGAATTATCATACAAAGAAAATTCTTCCTTCCTGAAGCTGAATTACCCCCAGGGTTCGCGTACTCCAAAATCAATAAGCCTAAGTTCCTTTTTCGCGAAAGCTGGAATTGCCGGTTATTACGGACCGTTTTTCAGCGAGGTACACCTGAACGATAACTTGCTGATGATTGAATTTCCACAAGTATTGGCTCATGAATCGGCTCATCAGTTTGGAATTACCAGCGAAGCCGAGGCCAATTTTTATGGCTGGCTGGTTTGTGCTAAAAGCGACTCAAAATATCTTCGGTACAGCGCCAACATAAGCATGATCAACTATTTCCTTTCGCAGGCAAGACAACTACATAACTTCGCTGATCTGGTGCATCAAATCAACAAACCGGTGATCGACGACATCCGGAAAGTGCAAAAGCACTGGGAAAGCATGCGGAACGAACGAATCGACAACGCTGCCGGAAAAGTGAACGATGTTTACCTGAAAACCAATAAAATTGAAAAGGGAATTGAAGACTATTTCGGAGTGGTTCAGTTTGTTATGGACTTTGAAACCGACCAGGAGGCACAGAAAAGAGTTAGTAATCGCAATTCGCAATGATCAAAAACGCGTAGGTTCATTATCATTAATGAACTGTACACTTTTTTGTTATTTTTGTAAAACTCAACCCAAAACCAAAAGATTTGACAACGGTAAATGCCCAACCCAACAAACAGAGCAATCGCCCAATAAAAAAGAAAGTGCCGGCAAAGTATCTTCTTTCGATGCTTGCGCTACTCTTTGTAGTTTCACTCACGACTTTGCTTAACCACTATGGTTTGTTCGAAATCAACGAAACATTCTTGATTATTTCGCGATGGAGTTTCCTTGTTGTTCTGGTTGGCTATGCTATACTCAAACGTTCGTTGACTACCTGGATATTGATCAGCATGATTGTAGGAGCCGAATTTGGTCACGACTTCAAGGATATTGCTTTGAATTTAAATGTCATCAGTCAGATATTCCTGCGCCTAATCAAGACGATAATCGCGCCACTACTGTTTGCTACCATTGTTGTTGGTATTGCCGGCCATTCCGATTTAAAACAGGTTGGCCGAATGGGTTGGAAATCGCTTTTGTATTTCGAAGTAGTTTCAACAATCGCCCTTTTCATTGGCCTGATAGCCATCAACATCAGCAAAGCAGGTGTTGGCGTGGTTGTTCCCCAAAACATTGCACATCCCGACATTTCAAACGTTCCGGTACTGAAAGGCTCCGATGTACTTCTTCATATTTTTCCTGAAAATATTGCCAAATCGATTTACGAAGGGCAAGTGCTGCAAATTGTGATTTTCAGCATTTTGTTTGGTATCGCCGTAGCTTTGCTGAAAGAAAAATTCAAGCGACCCATGATTGTTTTTTCCGAAGCTTTATCGGAAACCATGTTCAAGTTCACTTCAATCATCATGTATTTTGCACCTTTTGCCGTTTTTGCGGCAATCGCTTTCAGCATTGGTCAAATGGGACTAGATATATTTGTGAACCTGTTTAAACTGCTGGCAACACTCTACGTTTCGTTGATTGTATTTTTGGTGGGAGTTTTATTTCCTATTGCACTTGTATTTAAGGTTCCAGTCCGAAAGTTTATCAAAGCGATTTCAGAACCAGTTGCAATTGCTTTCGCCACTACCAGTTCAGAATCAGCGTTGCCTGTTGCCATGGAGCGAATGGAAGAGTTTGGCGTACCTCGTAAAATTGTTGCTTTCGTAATGCCTACCGGATATAGTTTTAATCTGGATGGTACTGCCTTGTACCTTTCGCTGGCGACTCTATTTGTGGCTCAGATCAGTGGGATTGACCTTTCGATCGAAAAACAATTACTTATTGCTTTTACACTGATGCTTACAAGCAAAGGAGTAGCAGCTGTACCTCGTGCCTCACTGGTCATTTTATTGGCCACCGCTTCAAGTTTTGGGTTACCTATCTGGCCCATCTATATTATCCTTGGAATTGACGAATTGATGGACATGGCGCGAACTTCGGTTAACGTAATCGGGAATTGTTTGGCAACCGTGGTGATTGCCAAATGGGAAAATGAGTTTAATCCACCCAAAGAGGATTCTGTGGTGATTTGAACCTATTAACAGGGCAACTTTACTCAAGGAATAGATTAATCAGCTTTTTTTCTTCCAGTTAGAGTTCCTAATTTTTTCATATTCATCGCATTTATTTTACTGGCCTCGCTTTTTGTCATCCACCTACAATTCCCAGGGAAAAATCCTATCGATTTATCAAGTCGGGTAAATGCCATTCCAGATTCTGGTGGTTGTCCATTATCTTTCAGAAATTCATCAAACTGTTTCCATGGAAGGTATAGGTCAATTCCGGCAATATATTCTTTTGAATTTTGGTTGAGTACACTATTCTTTATTCGGCTCCATGATTTATATGCAGGAGTTTTCACCAAACTTTCACCCGGTTTTGCAGGTGATTTGATATTTATTCTATTCTTGAGTACTCTCCTTTTAGCGGCATGAAGACTAATTCCCAATGTTTTTGCTACATATTGATTGGCTTCATTTATACTTGAAAATTGGAACTCATCAATTTTTTTCGGTCTTGAATTTGAGCCACCAGAAGTACCCCCTGTCGAAATATTAAATCCTTTAGGAACCAAGGTATCTAAGCTTTTTATCCATTCCCGTTCCTTGGTTTCAAGGTCTGTTTTTGTTGTTCCCCGATCAATTATTGTAATTTCGAATGCAGCTTGTCCAAACTCTCGCATCGCGGCATGCAAAGATTCTTCCGATTTTATATAGTGTTTTCTTGAATCTTCTTTATGTTGACTCCATCTTAATTCGAAAAGTTGAACTGTTAATCCAACGTACATTTTCCCGGAATCAATATGAGTAACAAGATAGATTATACCGTTTCGATAACCTGGATTAGGTATTCGTTTAAATGCCTCTTCTATATTGAACCCATCTTTTATCCTTCGGGCGATTGTCCGGAAACTTGCTGGTGGTGACGGATTTTGGGCCCGAATTGCTTCCTTCAAATTTGGATAAGTGATGCCATAAACAATAATTGGGGTAGTGAGTCTCGTATCTCGAATATATCCTTTATCAAAGATCCTTTCATCAGAAAGTCCAGCTTTTCTTCGTTTGAGAGCCCTCCAGTAATTGACTCCCAGCTCTTGGCATTTCAGCTTAAAAGTATCTATTTTCTTTTCATCCAAAGAACAATCTGGGCAGATACTGCCTCGAAGATGATTGTTGGGCGATTGAGGAAATTCATCATGTTTTGGACAGATAATTATTCCTGATGTTTTGTCTGTAGCATAAACAAATTTGCTATAGTCAAATCTATCCCCATGAATACGTTTGGCTCTTTTAATAAATTCAGCTGTTAATTCTTCTTGGCTTTTCATCGTTCCTCTCAGATGGCGTGAGCCGGAAAGTTTTGCAGAGACACATTTTGGACATCCAACATGTCCCCGCACATGATTCCTCGGTTCTTGATTGAATAATTCATCATGCACTGTACAACGCATTTGGACTTGTTCTCCAACACCTGGAATTTCATCAAAAAGTGAGTAGTCATAACGATTTCTAAAATATTTTTGGGATCTTATCACAAATTCATCTTTAGTCATTTTTTGCCTTTGATCGTAACATTTGCGGCAGCCAACACCTTTTTTATGATGACCCGGTGTTAATTCGAATGGTCCATGTATTGGACAAAGAACAATTATTTCAGTTGCATTATTCTTGTAAACAACCAAGGAATAATCGTAAAAATCACCATGTTCAGCATGAAATTCATTAATTACCTCTGGTTGAGTTTTCTTTTTGGGCATTGAAATATTCAGATTTGATTTGTTCTTGAGATTGATTTGCTTCGAAAGTTATGATCAAATATCAGCAAAAAAACTGAGGGCGTAACTTAAAGTCACACCCTCAGTAAATATTCTGGAAAGTATGTTTACGACAATACCGACATGGCAGCACCAATCAGGTTAGCATTTTCGATTCTTGAAATATCTACAACAGTATCGGTTAAACCACTTTCAGCCAATAATTCTTTCAATGAGGCATTTACCATGTCAACATATTTGGCATCGTGGGCTTTAACCTTGCTCCAGAACAAGCTTCCTTCGGCCAAAACCTGAATTTTCTTCACCGATGGGTAAGCCGTGTTCAGGTTCAGCACCAATCCTGCAATTGAAGCAGCTACCAGTTTTGCTGAACGTTGATAAATCTGGAAAGCAGTTTCAACATATTCAAGTTTGTACTGATCAGGATTGTTCATCATTTTGCTCAGTCCAGCAGCATCCAAGTTAATGTCCAATCCGTCGTGAGGGAAAACGGCACGGAAGATACGTCCCAGATACATCCCCGAAATAGCTTTTTCGAAGCGCTGATTTCCTTTGTTATCCGAATAGTTATCCACTTCCTCATCGAATTTCGTAAGATTTGGTGGATTGAAATTTCCTGATTCAAGATTAACCGGAGTTTCTCCACTCCAACCTTCCATTCCTTCGATTTTTGGAATATAGGCTGATGGAAAGAATGTAGCCATATTGGTTCCGGTACCAACAATCAGACCGACATAGGCATCATATCCAGGATTTGCCAAACCAGCAAATAGGCTGGTAATGGTGTCGTTTACAACTGCAATCTTACCATTGAACCCTGCGTTTAATGTGTCGTTTAGAAACTTCACCATAGGAGCCCCAATGGGCTTTCCAGCCATTCCCGCAATATTTACGCCTTTAGTCCACACGATCAGCTCGGCATCACCATTTAACATCGGCTTTGCAGGATAAGAAAAACAATAGCCAATTGGGGAATTTGCAGGAAGCTTGAGTTGCACAATTGCTTCAGCTTCCGAATTGTATAAGTCGGTTTCGGTAAAACCGGCAGTTTTCATTTCAGTAATGTTTTTTTCAGCCAGACCTGTAATTTTAGTCTCTTCACCAACTGAAACTACGGCAGCCCTGAAATTGGTTCCACCTAAATCGAAAACGGTTGCTTCACCAGTTATTCCGTCTTTTTTAGGATGAATATAAGTTGGCAGGCACTTAATTTCTGTGCCATCTTCCTGAAGACCTGTTTCGATTTTTGATTTCAGGTCGTTTGCTATTTCGAGCAATTGACTGTTAGATAATGCAAATGGATTGTTCATGGTATGATTATTAGATTATTGGGTTATTTTTCAATTCCGGCTAAAAATAGAAAAATCCTCTTACATCAGCAAAAGGACCTTCCGGTATTATCTAAAAAAAATGAGTTATTTACCAAGCCTGAAAGACATTTTCAGGAGAAAAACATTGTATGGCTTCTCATCGAATAGTTTGGTCAGGTCGTTGTTGAAACTAAAACTACCATTCGAAACCGACTGATTGCGGGACTGCGACCAAACCAGATAAATGGTCGAACCGGGCAAATATTCCCAACGCACCACCATGTTCGATAAAAACTCTTTCACATTGAAGTCGGGTTGGTCAAAGGTGTAAAGTTGGTTTCCCGACTGATCGGAAACCCGATACATTTCGTCAGGATTTACATAAGCCAGTTCGTTGCCATTCAACAGACTAAAACGGTCGGTATAATTAGTTGCCCTGCTGTTGGTAATTCGTTTAAATTCGTTGTATTTACCACTCGCCAAAAAGGGTTGTCCCCAATATTGAATGCTCAGATTTGGAGTTATGATGTAATTGATCCGAACTGATGCACTTAGCGTTTTCTGATGGATACGCGCAAAAATGTAATCGGTTTTGTTCGAATAATCCTGTTGATCGACATATTGAAGTTCGTCATTATTCGAATTAAAATTGGGTGAAAGTGTAATCTTCAGGCTTTTTGACGGACGGTATCCAAAGCTGATTCCGCAATCGAACATTTGTTTCGAATTTTTCTCATTTCCACCAAGGATCATGATTTGAGCTTCGCCGGTTAATCTTTTCTGATCGTTGGAGCCAAATGCAAACCAAACATTTTTGGTTCCTGAAGTTTTAAGTGCCGAACCTCCCCTGAGCTCTGTTGTGGATAAGCCTTCTCCATTCCAATTGGCACCCAAATTAAGATTCCAATAGTTCTTCAATTGAGCATGCCCATTTACGTTTCCTCCCGGTCCGGTTAATTCTCCTCCGAAATTCCATTCCGTCCATTGATTAAAATTCAGGTTCATGTTCCTGAAAATGGAGAAAGGTTCGTAAATGCGGTAACCCATCCAAAACACCTCAAGGATATTATCGGCCTGACGCATATAACCAACGTCATTTAGTTCCAATCCTGGCGATTTCCAGGCGGTGGCTGCCATAAACCTTAATTTGCCGCCATTTTTCGAAAACACAATTTTTCCTCCCTGTCCAGACAAGCTTGTACGTGTTGTGTCCAATTTCAGATATGAAGCGTCGGGTCGCTGAAACCCGTGAATCCATGACTCCTGTGTGTTGGTAATTGCCTCATTACTGCCCTCTACCCGACTGAAATAGGTGCTAAAGTCCAATTCCCAGTCTTTATTGTGCCATTTATGAACGAAATCGAATCCACCGGTAAAGGCTGATTTGTGCAAATAATTCAACTGCTCTTCTCCCAGATTCCGGTTAACCGAAGTAAATATTCCGCCCAAAAGCGTATTGCCTTTATTGAAATCTTTCTGCACGCGCCCAATGGTGTAGTTGGTGAAAGGCTCAATCATTTCGCGCCGCTGAGTACCGTCGCTGATACTGGCAAACTCCTCGGAAGTCAAGCTTTCAAGAATGCCGAGCGACCACCCTGTCTTAGTTTTGCCCGTGATTTTGGCAGCGCCCAGAATGCTGGTAAATTCGGGGGC
The DNA here is from genome assembly GCA_038209805.1 of Bacteroidales bacterium. Taxonomy (GTDB): domain Bacteria; phylum Bacteroidota; class Bacteroidia; order Bacteroidales; family Prolixibacteraceae; genus Aquipluma. Next base: position 23,182 of record JBBQXI010000005.1, read on the forward strand.
ATTCATATATTCGCCATCTTTAAGTTCCGGATCGTAATGAGGTCGGCGCCCAATTCTACGTGAATAAAATAGGTTTTCGGAAGCCAGATCACCATCGCCAAACATGAGTGGAAAGCTCAGAATGTTTTTCCCTTCAATAAAGAAAGGGCGCTTCTCCTGAAAAAAAGTCTCAAACGATGACAGGTTCACTTGTGACGGGTCGGCTTCAACCTGCCCAAAGTCAGGGTTGATAGTAAAATCCAGTGTCAAGTTATTTGTCAGGCCAAGTTTACCATCCAATCCGCCATCCAATTGATTCTTTTTACCTGATTCCTTAAATGGATTCCCGGATTCTTTCTCATAACGATCAGTTCGGGCAACGGCGTAGGGCATGATATCGGCGACCTTTCTCGATTTCAGATTTTTAAGCCCTTTCAATTCGCCATATTGCGAAACCCATCCAGAGGTTTTTTTCGAAGATGCCTGCCACAAACTAACTTCTTGCTTTCTGAAAAGCGAACGACCTATCTGTAATCCCCAGATTTGCTCCGCATTTCCTTCAAAACGCAACTGTGTCAACGGGATCTTCATTTCGGCATACCAACCTTTATCATCACGACTGGTTTTTACCAACCAAATCGGATCCCAGGTATTGTCTTCATTTTCGCCGTCGTTGCTGATAATAAAATCATTTTTAATTCCGGCAGCATTGGCCATAAACGAAAAAGCGGTTCTTTTGTCGAAATACGAATCGAACTGAACAGCAACAAAATCACCATCCATTTCGTCACGACGGGTCAGTCTTTGCACAATGCTATCGGGATGGTTATCCCAGCATTTGAATCCAACATAGATGTAATTCTCATCCAGTAAAATAGCAAATTCGGTTTTTTGCGAGGGGTTTTTCCCTTCGGAAGGCTCGTACTGCGTAAAATCATCCTGCCATGTTGCTTGCAGCCAATCAGATTCATCCAATTTCCCGTCAATAGAGAGTTCGTTTTTTGTACAATCGCCGGGATAATATTCCTTTTTAGGCTGATTTTGAGCAACAAGAGATGTTATAGTGGCTAGAAAAATACTAGTCAGATAAAGTTTTGTTTTCATGGACAGGATTTAATAATCTAAAAGACTCCGAAAAAGAGTTTCCGTTACAGCAATTTTGATTTTTTTTGAAAAGTAAAAGATGAAATGATTCTGCGATCTCTGTTAGAATTCCAGTTATCAATATTATTTAGGAAGAAGCCAGATTTTTCTCAAGCAATTAAAGTTTCAATTGCGTTTTCAGCATTTTCGCCCAACTTATTCTGAATCAATTCTGTATCGAGTTGTTTATTTGTCTCGTTATTACAGTAAGGAATTGTAAAATTAAAAACAGATCCAACCTCAGAATCAGTATCGATCCAGATTCTACCACCCAACATTTCGACATAAGCTTTTGATATCGCTAATCCCAGCCCTATACCTTCAAATCTTTTATTTAGCGATTCGCTCCCTTGTCTGAATCTTTCGAAAATAATTTCTTTGAGTTCATGTGATATTCCTATTCCGGTATCTTTCACAAAATACAACAATTCCGAAGTTGACGACACGCTATTTGATTCTATGCATTTATAACCAACTTCAATGGTTCCGGCATTGGTAAATTTGATCGCATTTTTTACCAGATTTGTAAGGATCGCATAAAGCTTTTCACAGTCGGTGCATATGATGGCTTTAGAACGAGGAAGTGAGTTTTTCAATGTCAGAAATAATCCTTTTTGTTCAGCTTCAGGCTTAAAGAAGTTAAAAACAAACTGGGTTTGGTCATTTACATTGGTTTCAGACAAATTGATTCCCATTGTACCCGATTCAATCTTTGAAATCTCAATCAGCTCGTTAATAATGTTCAACAATCGCATGCCACTTTTTTCTATAATCGACACATACTCTTGTGAAGTTTCCTTGGAAAGATCTCGTTCTTTCAGCAAATCAGCAAAGCCAAGTATGCCATTCATCGGTGTACGAATTTCATGACTCATGTTAGCCAGGAAGACTGATTTTAAACGATCACTTTCTTCTGCATGCTCCTTTGCCATGATTAACTCACACTCCGCTTTTCTCTGCTCGGTAATATCGCGGATAATAACCAAACGGCTTTCTATCTGGCCTTTTACAAAATGCTTTAGTATCCTAAAGGTTTTAATTTCAGCGCGACTTCGAACTTCATGTGTCTGATCATTTGTTTCGCGATCAATTAACGCATTCAATAGTTGTATTTCTGAAGCACCAGTGGATTGAACCGGTAAACCAATGATGTTTTTGCTTTGGATACCTAAGAATAATAAGGCGACTCCATTAATGTCCAGTATTCTATTTTGACCATCCAGAACCAGAATACCATCAGGTAAAGTTTCAACCAGTGTTTCACGAGCTACTGGTACAAGGTCGAGAAATCGAATGTTTAGAATTGCAAATGCCGCCACGATTCCACTTAGCAAAATACTTACAGGAGTAATATCTAAAGCAGTTACAGGACTGTTGCCAGTAAGATATATAAAACTTGCGATCCAGGGGAAAAGCCCTCCAATCAATAGAATTAATCCCTGAGTAAGGAAAGGTTTATTTTGGTGAAGAATAAATCCAATTAAATTGATGGCAGCAAAAAGCAACATGAGGTTAGAATAGACTATATATCCAAGCCAAAATCCAAGCCCATGGAAATATTCCATAAGATTTGTTTCCTCCGATATGGCTGAAAATCCAACCCAGATTAAATTGTGTTTTTCATTGGTTATTGTGAGTGCCAACGTGATTAATGGGATAATAAATAAAAGGATTAAATATTTCAGCGATAGAAATTTGTCTTTACCTGTATAACGAAGGACAAAAATTAAGTAAAGCACAGGAACCGTAATACCACCAAAAAATTCGAGTTTCGACCAGAATATCTTCTCCGCGATGGAAAGGGAGGCTGTCTCAAATATGAGACAAAACGCACCAAAACCAATAGCAATCATCAATAAAACAAGCTCTTTTGCCCCATTTACCAATCGTCGTTGCCATGCAAGAAATGCAACAAAAAATGAGACTAACGCAGTTGCCAGAAACAATACAGAATATATTGTAAAAATTAGATTCATAGTTGGCGGTTGATTATGGTGTACATTGCTGTATGTGCAAAGGTAACTTTGTACGCCAAAACAACCATATTTTGTTTATGCTTTGTAAAATTATTTGAGGCCAGATTTCTCCGATTGACCAAAAAAAAAACAAGAGTAGTGAATGAATTAAACAGAAGATGTTCGTGATTCCGTTAGTCCAAAAACTAAAAAAGAGCTACAACTTGATGTTGTAACTCTCTGATTATCTCTGTGGAGAATATCGGAATCGAACCGATGACCTTTTGACTGCCAGTCAAACGCTCTAGCCAACTGAGCTAATCCCCCTTTCGAGGCGACAAATATATAAATATTTTTAATCTACAACGCCTTAACTAAATTCAAAATTTTATTCATTCTTCCTGAAATCTTTCAGTTTTTTGAGATTTGCCAGATTCTTGCCAGAAAATAGCTGAAAATGAGCTAAATCAAAATCATCAAGGTAGATTTTGTTTAAAATGAACTAATCTAAAACATGGATAAACCGTCAACTTGATATTATTCGACCTGATTAGTTTTCGATTCATACAACACCGTAGCAAATTAGCAATATCTTCAGCAAGATGGTTCAAATTTGTAAACATAAAAACGAATAGAGCTACTCCGATTTGGAACAGCTCTATTTAACCACAATTGAAATTCTAGCTATTTGTTTTCTGCTAATTTTCCTTCATCAATCAACTTCTGAATTGTTTTTACTTCTTCCTGATCAGCAATCCATTTTATTACCAATTGGGCTTCTTTCTGATAATCAATTGCAGCATCGGCATCTTCATTAAAAATAGATACCGATGAATTCTCAGATTTTGCTTCGCCAGCGTATGAAGCGGTTTCGTAGTTCGATCCAAATACGCCATGGTCAATCAACTTCTGAACAGCTTTTGCCTCTTCCTGATCAGCAACCCATTTTGTTACAAGCTGGGCTTCTTTCTGATAATCGACTGTAGCATCTGCATCTTCGTTGAAAACAAATTCTGATGAATTCAGATTTTCAAAATATCCATTTTTTGCTTCTGCCTGAGTTGCACCGACACATAAAGTTTTATTACTTAATGCAGCATTGGCATTTGATACTCCAACTAATCCTAGGGCAAAAATAATAATGAGTGATGTAATTTTCGTTTTCATAACTTTTCTTTTAATTGTTTTCTATTGTTTCTGTCTTAAATTGTTTTTTACTGTTGTAATTATGAATCAAATATACGTTGGCCTCAGCTGCTTTTAAAAATTGAATAGATGGGTGGCCTGTTTTTATCGGCAGATGTCGACATTTTAAGTTTTATTTACCCTCAAACGTGAAGTCTTTGGTCAAACGGATCTCCCAGTACCGATTGAAAATGACTCTCTTTTATTGATTCACTGTTGGATTTCAATGGAATAAACAATCAATTTTAAATTCGTGAAGGTGCTATTTGTTTTTGCCCGGTCGTTATCTTTGCCCGAAAGGTATTGAAATGAAAAATTCGTGCATCGTACTTGAGGGTGGAGGTCTTCGTGGAGCATTTACTAGCGGAGTTTTGGAATATTTTATTGAAGAGGATATTAATTTTGAAAGAGTAATTGGGGTATCCGCTGGAGCTTGCGTTGGCGCATCCTATTTGTCGAAACAGAAAAGCAGAAATCGAAAAGTTAATGTTGAATATCCTTCAGATAAGCGCTATATGGGATTTCGTCATCTCTTTACATCCGGATCATATTTCAACATGAAGTTTGTTTTTGGAGAACTACCAACCACGCTTGTTCCTTTCGATGAAAAGGCATTTTTTAAAAATCCGGCAGAATTTGACGCGATAACGACCTCGTTAGAGTCAGGAGAAAGTGTAGTTTTTTCAAAGAAAGAGATTGAGAATATTGGAATAGACAAAGTGCTTATTGCATCATCAAGTATCCCATTGCTTTCTCAATCGGTAAATATTGACGGCCAATTATTTTACGATGGCGGAGTTGCGAATTCGATACCGGTAAAATACGCATTAAGTAAACACGAAAAAGCAGTTGTCGTACTGACGCGTCCGAGAGGTTACCGAAAAAAAGAATTGAAAAATTCGCTTCCTTTTAAACTTGCATTCAGGAAACATCCTGAATTTCTGAAAACCTTGCTGAACAGAAATAACGAATACAATAAGACTCTTGATTTTTGCGAACAAATGGAAAAAGAAGGAAAGTTATTTATTATAGCTCCCTTGCCAGAATACTCTATCGGACGCACAGAACAGAACTTTGAAAAGCGAATGAACTTATACAATCACGGCTATACGCTTATTCAAAAAGAATTTAGAAATCTTCAGGCATTTTTAGATATGAAGGCTGTTCTGAATGATTCCACAGAATAATTCCAGATAAATTTCATTTGGATTTCATTTGGATTTGCAGTAATCTCGAACAATAGAATCCAGAATTTTTCTGAAAGAATAATCAGTATCTTTAGCGCCCAATAAATTCAATGAATATCCGAGTCTGACCAAAATCAAAACCGGATTTTGATTGGTAATGAATGAAATTATGATTGAAAACTCACCCCTTATAGAAACAGCAGTTCTGGTTGGCCTGATTACCAAAGATCAGGACGAAAGTCAGGCAAAAGAATATTTGGAGGAACTCGAATTTTTGGCCGACACTGCTGGTGCCATGGTAAAAAAACATTTTCTGCAACGTTTGGACATTCCAAATCATGCCACATTTGTAGGATCGGGAAAATTAGAAGAAATCGCCGAATTCATTAAAGCTAACGAAATTGGTGCTGTCATTTTTGACGATGATCTCAGTCCAACACAACTCCGGAATATTGAGAAAGCACTCGAATGCAAAGTACTTGACCGCACATTCCTGATTCTGGATATTTTTGCACGACGTGCTCAAACTGCGCATGCCAAAACGCAGGTTGAACTCGCTCAATATCAATACATGTTGCCTAGGCTGACTCGCTTATGGACTCACTTGGAGCGTCAGCGTGGAGGTATAGGGATGCGCGGACCAGGTGAATCGCAAATTGAAACCGACCGCCGTATTATTCTCGATAAAATTGCCCTACTGAAAGAGCAGATGATCAAGATCGACAAGCAAAAGTCGACACAGCGTAAAAACCGTGGACGTATGGTGCGTGTGGCCCTGGTTGGATACACCAACGTAGGCAAATCGACGATGATGAACCTGTTGTGCAAATCGGAGGTTTTTGCTGAAAATAAGTTGTTTGCAACGCTCGATACCACGGTTCGCAAGATGGTTGTTGGAAACCTGCCATTCTTGCTGGCTGATACTGTTGGATTTATCCGGAAATTGCCTCACGGCCTGGTAGAATCGTTCAAATCAACGCTCGACGAAGTACGCGAATCAGACATTCTGATGCACATTGTTGACATTTCGCACCAGGGATTTGAAGAGCAAATTGAAGTGGTGAACCGCACATTGAAAGAGATTAATGCGGGCGACAAACCAACTATTTACGTATTCAACAAAATTGATGCGTTTACTTACGTTGAAAAACATCAGGATGATTTAACTGCACGAACCAAACAGAATGTTTCACTGAAAGAATGGGAAAGCAGTTGGATGGCCAAAAATAACACGCCATCATTATTTGTTTCGGCCAAAACCAAAGAGAACATTGACGGGTTGAAGAAGACTTTATATGAAGAAGTAAAGAAAATACACATCACCCGTTTCCCTTACAATGACTTTCTGTACGATGAAAATTGGACAGTAAAGTTTGAAGACGACGCGTTCCTCGTCGCGTTCAGCGACGCCATGCGCGCGCTGACGGTCAGTGATCCCCGGGCCA